>DATKAN010000006.1 GCA_035498035.1 Nitrospiria bacterium | reverse complement strand
TCGTCTTCCTGGACGATGTAGTTTTCGAAGTAAACATGGCGTTTTGCCGCGCGGATCGCATCGAGCCACGCCGGATAATTTTCCCGCGCGTCGATGAGGAGGCGGATTTGGTTGCCTTCGATCAGGGGGGCCCCGGCCGCGCGCGAGAAAGCCTGGTTGGCCAGCGCGCGTAAGGTCGGGATCGCGTTGCGCTCACGGTTGTGGAGGGGGAGGGCGACACTCATGTCAAAACCCCCGGTCGCGTGTTTAAAGAGCGTGGAGGAGAGGAATAAAACCGGAGCGGAAGACGGGATTTGATAACGCACTGCGCCCAAGGCGCAGAATTTAAATCCTGCGCGCCAGCGCCTTCCTCCCGGAACCAAATCCCGTTCACCGGGAATCAATGGAATATAAAAAATGGAGCGGGAAACGGGATTTGAACCCGCGACCCTCGCCTTGGCAAGGCGATGCTCTACCACTGAGCTATTCCCGCATCCGGTAAGTCGGAAGATTCCGATTCAATTTTTAGCCCGGCTCGGGCATCGCCTTACTAAGCGACGGCTCTCAGCCGGAGCGCCTCAATCCTCGCTCTACCACTGAGCTATTCCCGCGTCCGGGTTGTTGAAGAATAATAAAGATAAACAAAGCGCGGAAAGTTACTATATCCAAAAACGGAGGAGATTGTCAATCGGCGCGGTTTGGACCCAAGCCTGCTCCGAACCATTCACAGCACCTTGAACTCGATCACCTTGGAGCTGGCCTTTCCCTGCGTGTCCTCGACGTAGAGTTCCACGGTGTGGTCGCCCTTCGGGAATTGGGCCTCGGGAGCATGGATCCGGTTGCCGGTCAGGTAGGGTTTGACCCGGTCGGTGATGTCGATCGAAAAGAATTTGATGTAGCGGACCTTGAGCGTGGACATGTTCGGCTCGGCCCCGTCCTTGGATTTATCGAATTCCACGTCGATCTCGACCGGCTGCTGGCCGATCTCTCCGCCGCCGGGCCGGACGACATCGATCTGGGGACCGTCCTTCAATTCCAGAATCATCGACCGGCCGACCTCGGTCATTCCCTTTTCCTTGGCCGTCTGATCCTGGTGGAGTACATCCTGGTCCGTTATGAGCTGAAGAACATCTTTTTTCGTCTGGGCTACGGTGAAGGAAGCCGCCGAGAAAAAGAGTACGGCGATCATTCCCCAAAGGATCCGTTGAGAAATTCGACCTGAATTCATCGGCGCGCTCTTGGAGGCTTCGAAAATGGACCGACCGATGCGGGAAGAGATTATCGCTGGTCGAGTTCGGCCAGCGCCCGCTCCATCTGCTCCGGCGTGGGCGGAATGCCGTGGAGCTCCGGCTTGTTTTCCATGAAGGAAACGCCCTTGCCCTTAACCGTCCGGGCGATGATCACGGTCGGCCTTCCCTTCGTGGCGCGGGCTTCATCAAAGGCCTTCGCGACCTGGTCCCAGTCGTGCCCGTCGATCTCGATCGCATGCCACTTGAAGGCCGTCCATTTATCGGCGAGCGGCGCGAGATCCATCACGTCCTTCACCCATCCGTCCTGTTGGGCCTGATTATGGTCGACCATGACGGTGAGATGATCCAGGCCGTGGTTTCCGGCGTGAAGCGCCGCTTCCCAGACCTGTCCCTCATCCAGCTCCCCGTCGCCCGTCATCACATAGACCCGGTAGTCCTTCCGATCCAGCCGTCCGGCCAGGGCCATGCCGATTCCGATCGAGATGCCTTGACCCAGCGATCCGGTTGAGGCCTCTACGCCGCCCATCCGGTGCCGTTCGGGGTGGCCTTGCAAGGGGCTGTCCAGCTTGCGCAGGGTTGTGAGCTGTTCGACCGGAAAATAGCCGCTGCGCGCCAGAAAGGAGTAGAGCGCGGGCGCCGCGTGCCCTTTGCTCAGAATGAAGCGGTCGCGGTCGGGCCAGTCCGGCCGCTTGGGATCATGCCGCAAAACCTGGAAGAAAAGTGTCGTCAGAATCTCAACGGTCGAAAGGGAACTGGTCGGATGACCGGATCCGGCGGCCGCGGTCATCCGGATGATGTCCTTTCGGACGGTGGTGGCCATTTTTTTAAGTTCGTCACGATTTGAGATCATCATAGTGTCCTTAAATTAACAAAAACCCGCCGCCAAGTCAATCATGATTTTGCCGTGGTTTCCCGGTTGACGCTGACAGGCAACTCCCCTATACTATCGGTTCAGACGCATTCACCGGTTGCGGGACACTCGATGGCTTCGGAGAAGATCGATCGGATCAAAAAGGTTCTCGCCGCGGACCCGGAGAGCGAGATGCTGTGGTTCAGCCTGGGCCAGGCTTACGCGGCGGAGGAATCGGCCGCGCTGGCCGTCGAGGCCTTTGAAAAGGCGATCGCGCTGAAGCCCGATTACACCGTCGTCTATGAACAGCTCGGCGGCGCTCTGGAAAAAATCGGAAAGATGGAAGAGGCCAAGGGCATCTACCGTAAAGGGATCGAGGTCGGTCAAAGGACGCGCGACATGATTCCGCTGGAACGGATGACGGCCCGCCTGGCCCGTCTCGAGAAAGGCCCCCGGCCCCGGCCGGCCGCATGAAAAGACGAGTGAGGCTTCATGTCGATCCTTAAAACGTCCAAGCTGGGAAATCCGGTCCTGCGACAGATCGCCAAGGAGGTCCCCCTCTCGGAGCTGAAGAGCCCGGCGATCCAGAAGCTGATCGACGACATGATCGAAACGATGCATGAATACGACGGCGTCGGGCTGGCCGCCCCCCAGGTGCACGAATCCAAGCAGATCGCCGTGATCGAGGTCCACAACAGCAAGCGGTATCCCTGGGCGCCCAAAGTCCCGTTGCTGATCCTCGTGAACCCGGCCTTTCTCTCCAAATCGGAAGAAACCTCCGAGGGATGGGAAGGCTGTTTGAGCGTGGAAGGCTTCCGCGGAAAGGTGCCCCGGTCCAAGAAGGTGGCGGTCCGTTTTCTCGACCGCCACGGAAAAGAACAGAAGCTGGAAGCCGAAGGCTTTCCGGCCGTCGTGCTTCAACATGAGCTGGACCATCTTGCCGGAAAGGTCTTTCTGGACCGGATGCACGACCTCTCGACGCTGACCCACCTCAAAGAATACGAGCGGTTTTGGATGAAGCCGCCGGATGAAGATTCATGAGCGGGTGGCCGGAAGCGGGGCGCCCCACCGCGCGCAGCCGGGGTCCCTACACCGGGCGGGGTGGCGAGCACGGTGGGGTTGCTGAAGGACAGGACCCGCGAATAAGGTAAAGGAAATATGCGATCTCTTTTCCGTGTCGTACGCTATATCAAGCCGTATCAACGCCTGGCCTACCTGACCCTGGCCTGCGCCGTTCTCACCACCACGCTCGAGATGGTCCCGCCGTGGCTCCTCAAGCGCGTGATCGACGACGTGATCCGGGGCGACAACCTCCCGCTGCTCCAATGGCTGATCCTCGGGCTGGTCGCGGTCCATCTGGGCCGGAACCTGTTGAACTCGGCGCGCATCCGCTTCAACAACACCCTGGAGCAGCGCGTGATCTACGACATGCGCGACCAGATCTATCGGGCCCTGCAGCGGCTCTCCGTCAGCTATTACGAGAACCGGGCGACGGGCGAGATCATGTCCCGCGTGGTCAACGACGTCAACAATTTGGAGCGGATCTTTATCGACGGCGTGGAGGCCCTGGTCATGGCCGGCCTCACGTTGCTGGGAATCATGGCGGTGCTTTTCTATCTGAACTGGCGGCTGGCCCTGATCGCCCTGATCCCGATCCCCTTCCTGGTTCTGGGGGCGACGGTCTTCACCACCCGCGTCCACAAGCTCTATCACCTCATCCGACAACAGGCGGCCCAGCTGAACGCGCTGCTCCAGGACAGCATCTCGGGAATTCGCGAGACCATGAGCTTCAACCGTGAAGCCTACGAGGTGGAACGCTTCAACCGGCAGAGCCTGGAATACAGCCGCGGCAACCTGCGGGTGGCGCGCATCTGGTCGGTCTATTCTCCCGGCATGATCCTGGTCGCTTCGACCGGCACCCTGCTCATTCTCTGGTTCGGCACCCATGCGGTACTGGAGGGCCGGATGACGGTCGGCGGACTGGTGGCCTTCCTGAGCTATCTGGGCCTTTTTTACACGCCGATCAACCAGATCCACTCGGTGAACCACATGCTCCAACAGTCGCTCGCCTCGGGCGAACGGGTCTTCGAGATCATGGACGCCGTGCCGGAGGTTTCCGACCGGTCCGGGGCGGTCCGTCCTCCCCGGAAAGCCGAAGGGTTTGTGGAGTTCAAGAACGTTTCGTTCCACTACCGCCCGAATGCTCCCGTCCTCCAGCAGATTTCCCTCCAGGCCTTTCCCGGCGAGAAGATCGCGCTGGTCGGTCCCAGCGGCAGCGGCAAGAGCACGATCATCAAACTGCTCATGCGGCTGTACGACGTCGACACGGGAGCGATCATGATCGACGGACGCGACGTCCGGGATCTCCAATTATCGTATCTCCGGGATCAGATCGGGGTCGTGGCCCAGGAGCCGTTTCTGTTCAACGGGACGGTGCGCGAGAATATTGTCTACGGGCGTCTGGATGCCACCGAAGAGGAGGTGACCGCGGCGGCCGAGGCGGCGCGGGCCCACGAGTTCATCCTCTCGCTTCCGGACGGCTACGCGACCTGGATCGGCGAGCGCGGCGTGAAGTTGTCGGTCGGTCAGAAACAACGGATCGCGATCGCGCGTGCGCTGCTCAAAGACCCGCCGATCATCATCTTCGACGAGGCCACCTCCAACATCGACACCGAGACCGAGGCCAAGATCCAGGAGGCCCTGGGCGCCCTGACCTACCATCGGACGACCTTCATCATCGCCCATCGTCTTTCCACCCTGAAGCACGTCAACAAGATCCTCGTCGTTCAGAACGGACGGATCATCGAGCGGGGAACCCACGAGGAGCTTCTCGCCGGGGGCGGCCTGTACACGCTTTTGTACGATGCGCAGTTTCAGATGTAGGGGCGCATGTAGGGGCGACACATGCGTCGCCCCTACCGGATCAATTGATGTTCACCACACGATTTGATATAGTCTGCTCCGGAGAACGACGGCATGGATAAAATAATCATCGACCATCTTGAATTTTACGGCCATTGCGGGATCACGCCCGAGGAGCAAAAAACCGGCCAGCGTTTCTCGCTGGATCTGGAAATCGGCTGCGACGTCCGCCGGATCGCCCAAACGGATCAGCTCCGCGAGGCCTTTGACTACGCCGCGATCTCGCGACGGCTGATCGAGATGGCCCGCAAGGAACAGTTCCGGCTGATCGAAACGATGGCCGAACGACTGGCCGAGGTCGTCCTTCGGGAATTCGGGGCGAAACGGGTGACGCTGCGCCTGAGAAAAACGGCTCCGCCCATCGAGCCGATCATGGCCTACTCGGCCGTTGAGATCCATCGCGAGGCATAAAATGATCCAAGACCGGCTCCCAAAAATCATTCCCCTGTTCCCGCTCCCCGCAACGGTTCTTTTTCCCAATACCTATTTGCCGCTCCATATCTTCGAGCCGAGATACCGGGAAATGGTCGAGGCCGTCCTGAACGATTCCACGGAAGCGGCCCGGATGATCGGGATGGTCCTCCTAAAAGAAAATTGGGAAAAGGGCTATTACGGCAATCCGCCGATCCACCCGATCGGCTGCATCGGCCGGATCATGCAGATCCATCGATTGAACGACGGACGCTACAATCTCGTCCTCTACGGTCAGGATCCGTTCCGGGTGAAAAAACAGCTCTACGACAAAAGCTACCGCCGGGCCTGGATCGAACCGTTTCGTCCGGCGGGGGAAACCGTCACCGCGCTGCCGGAACCGCTGCGGGATGAGCTGGTCCGTTCGCTGCAGGGCTATGCGAAACTGCGCGGCTGGGAAAACCAGATCAACACCCTCCTGGACATGCGGCTGGACGATGACCGGCTGGTTCAACTGCTGTCCTCCGAACTGGACACGACCCCGGTCGAGAAGCAGTTCCTGCTCGAGTCCGAGGACCTTGCGCAGCAAGGTCGGAGACTGCTCGATTTGATCGGGTTCATGACGGAAGAATACCGGTCCCGGAAGGAAACGAACCTGCCCTGGAATATCGGCGACTGAAGACCGGCGAAGCCATCGGACCGGAACAAGCAAAGGAGCGCATCATGGCCGCAAACGAGTTAAACGTCGGAGACGCCGCACCCGATTTCCGTCTCCCCTCCACCGAGGGAAGGGAAATCTCGCTGAAAGAGTTCCGCGGGAAGAAAAAGGTGGTATTGTACTTTTATCCCAAGGACGATACGCCCGGCTGCACGAAAGAGGCCTGCAGCTTCCGGGATGAACGCTCCAAATTCGACAAGGAAGACGCCGTCATCCTGGGCGTGAGCTTCGACGATCTGGAATCCCATAAAAAATTCGCGGGAAAATTCAAACTCCCCTTTCCGCTGCTGAGCGATGCCGACAAAAAGGTCGCCGAAGCCTACGGCGTTTACAAGGAAAAAAGCATGTACGGCCGGACCTACATGGGGATCGAGCGGAGCACCTTCGTGATCGACAAAGACGGAAAGATCGCCCGGATATACCGGAAGGTCAAGGTGGACGGCCACAGCGACGAGATTCTGGGGGCCCTGGGAACTTAATCAGCGAGCAAGGCGAGCGGGAGGGGGAGGCTCCGACGGCTTGGCCGACGGAGGGGGCGACGCAAGCCCCTATAACCCTTTATAGGCCGCGAAGGAGCTTTCGGATTCCCACATCCGGACCTCCGAAACCGGGAACCCTTTGGAACGCACGAATTCGAAGATCAATTTCGCGATGGACTCGGCCGTCGGGTTCGCGTCGAAGAGAAAAACCGGCTCGTTCATCTTCTGAAGCATCGGGAGCGCGGGGTCGTCCTTCCGCAAGAGCATCTTGTGGTCCAGCTCCCGGTCGAGCCAGCCCGCGACGACCTCCTTCACCTCCGTGAAATCCCGGACCATCCCGATCGCGTCCAGCTTGTCCGTCTCCAGCTCGATCTCGACCTTTCCGTTGTGGCCGTGGAGATGACGGCATTTGCCGTCGTAGTTCATCAGTCGGTGGCCGTAGCAGAATTCGATGGCCTTGGTGACTTTGTACACGAATCCCTCCGGGGTGTGGACAACAATGTCATCATACTAAAGGCGGATGACACGGTCAACAGATTTGAGAAGATAGACTATCTTTCCTTGCAGGCATAGTATTATTTATAATGATCGAGGTAAAGAAGGGCGGTCCCCTCACGAGCGCCAAGCCCGGCTGCATAAAGTAGGTGCGGCATCGGTCTGCGTGAATCGCTCCCAAAAATGAACCCATCGTTATTGCAGAGCCTGATCGAGGTGGCCGCGTTGTTTCTCAAGCTGGGCATGACCGGCTTCGGCGGGCCTGCGGCCCATATCGCCATGATGCACGATGAGACGGTTCGGCGCCGCGGGTGGCTGAGCGACCAGGAATTCCTCGATCTGGTCGGCGCGACCAACCTGATCCCCGGCCCGAACTCGACCGAGATGGCGATCCATCTCGGCTTCCGGCGGGCGGGATGGCCGGGGCTGATGGTCGGCGGCCTCTGTTTCATCCTGCCCGCCATGCTGATCGTCATGGGGCTGGCCTGGGTCTACGTGCGGTTCGGCTCCACGCCCCAGGCCGCGTGGCTGTTGTACGGCGTGAAGCCCGTCATCATGGCCATCATCGTGCAGGCCCTGTGGGGTCTTGGAAGGAGGGCCGTCCGCGGCCCGCTGCCCGGCGTGGTCGGGGCGGCCGTCCTCTCATCGTATTTTTTGGGCGTGAATGAAATCGCGTTGCTGTTCGCGGGGGGGCTGGTCGTCATGGTCGCCGCGAACGTCCGGCGATTGAGAAACCCGGTTCCGGGGCTTTTTCTCACGCCGGCCCTAGGCGGACGGAACCTGCTGGCGTCCTCCGCGGCGGTCGCCGCATCGTTCAGCCTGCCGGTGTTGTTCCTCACGTTTCTGAAAATCGGCGCGGTGTTGTACGGCAGCGGCTACGTCCTCCTCGCGTTTCTCCGTGCCGATTTCGTCGTGCGGTTCGGCTGGCTCACCGATCCTCAATTAATGGACGCCGTCGCGGTCGGCCAGGTCACGCCCGGACCGTTGTTCACGACGGCCACGTTCATCGGCTATATCCTCGGCGGAACACCGGGTGCGCTTCTGGCGACGCTCGGCATTTTTCTCCCATCCTTCTTCTTCGTCGCGGTTTCGAATCCGTTGATTCCCCGGATGCGCCGCTCGGCATGGGTGGGCGGTTTTTTGGACGGCGTCAACGCGGCTTCGTTGGGCCTGATGGCGGCCGTCTCCTGGCAATTGGGCCGGACCTCGGTGACCGACCCTCTCGCGATTGTGGTGGCTCTGATTTCATTCTTATTGCTGGCGCGCTATAAGCTCAATTCGACGTGGCTTATTGCCGGCGGAGCGGCCGTAGGATGGCTGTCGGCCGCGTTACGATGAAATTCAAATAGGATAAGGTTTCGGGTCTTGGTAAACTTTCGATGTCGGACGCCCCGCCCCGAGTCGGGCGCCGATGTGGCGACGACTCGCCGATTCATGTTAGTCTATAACTACGGAGGTGGGAATGAATCCTTATCTGGCCGAACTTTTCGGTACCTTTGCGCTGGTTTTTTCGGGAACCGGGGCCATTGTTATTAATGACGTCACGGCCGGCTCGGTGACGCATGTCGGCGTCTCCCTGACTTTCGGACTGATCGTGACGGCCATGATTTACACATTGGGAAATGTTTCGGGGGCTCATCTTAATCCCGCCGTGACGTTTGGGTTTTGGATCTCGGGCCGTTTTACAGGTCAAAAAGTGCTGCCGTACGTGATCAGCCAATGCGCCGGGGCCTTATTGGCCAGCGGATGTCTTCGTCTTCTGTTTCCTCAACACGCAACTTTAGGCGCCACGATTCCCGCAGGCTCGACCGCCCAATCTTTTGTTCTCGAGATTATTCTATCGTTGCTGCTGATGTTCGTCATTCTCAACGTCTCGGTCGGGGCGAAGGAAACCGGCGTGATGGCCGGCGTCGCGATCGGCGCGGTCGTCGGGCTTGAAGCCTTGTTTGCCGGACCCATTACGGGTGCTTCTATGAACCCGGCCCGTTCCCTGGCGCCGGCCGTCGTATCGGGCCACCTCCAGCCCCTTTGGATCTATCTTGTCGCGCCTTTTCTTGGCGCGTATCTCGGCGTCTGGGGGTGCCGATGCGTGCAGAATAAAGAATGCTGCGTTAATTTGCAGGAGCAGTCGCCATGAAACGGCTTTTGTTCGTCTGTGTCGAGAATTCATGCCGAAGCCAGATGGCCGAGGCGTTTGCGCGCCTCCACGGCAAGGGCAATCTCGAAATTTATTCGGCCGGGTCCCGTCCGTCCGGAAAAGTGAACCCGATGGCGATCGAGTCGATGCGGGAAGTCGGCTATGATCTGTCCCGGCATGAATCGAAGTCGCTCGCCGAAATTCCGGCGGTCGAATATGATTTCGTCGCGACCATGGGCTGCGGCGATGAATGTCCTTGGGTCCGGGCCAAACAGCGCGAGGATTGGAATATTCAGGACCCCAAGGACCTACCCCCGGAACAATTCCGAAAAATTCGGAACGAAATCGAGAAGAAGGTGAAAGAGGTTTTATCCCGAATCGAGGGCGCGTAACCCGCGCGGGAGCCGCCGCATGGATATCGAAGCGCTTTGGAAAGAGTACCACGCCTCCCTCCGGCGCTTTATTCAAAACCGGGTCTCGGAAGAATCCGCCGTGGAGGATCTGCTGCAGGACGTCTTTGTAAAGGTCCATTCGAAGATCGATACGCTAAAAGAAAGCCGTCGGATCCGGAGCTGGCTTTATCAAATCGCCCGCAATACGATCATCGATTATTATCGACGCCGCAAGCCGATGGAAGAGCTTCCCGAAGGCCTTTCTCATTCCGAGAAGGACGACCGCCGGGCGTTGAAAGAGCTGGCGGGCTGCTTGCGGCCGATGATTGAAAGACTTTCCGAGCCCACCCGCGAAGCGTTGATCCTGTCCGAATTGCAAGGACTCGCACAAAAAGATATCGCCGAAAAACAGGGGATCTCGCTTCCCGGGGCGAAATCCCGCGTGCAGAGGGGACGGCGGAAACTGAAAGAATTGATGCTGGAATGCTGTCATTGCGAATTCGATCGGCGTGGCGCCGTCTACGATTATGAACGGAAAAAGGATCACTGTAAGGCCTGTTGAGATCGAGCCCTTGCATCTTTTTGAGCGCGTCTCCGTCTATTGGGGTGTCAACCGATCTGATTACCCTGACAGAAAGGAGACCCAAGATGAAAACGGCCGATAAACAAGGAGGGATTCCCTCCAAAACCCGTCGAAGGGTCGAGATCGATTTTCTCTACGTCGACCTCACCGCCTGCACGCGCTGCATCGGAACCGGCGTCAATCTGGACGAGGCCTTATCGGAAGTGTCGCGCATCCTGGAAGCCGCGGGCGTCGAGGTTTCCGTCCGGAAGACCCTGGTCGAAACGGAGGCGCAGGCGAAGGCGGTGGGCTTCTTCAGCTCTCCAACGATCCGGATCAACGGAAAGGACATCGCGCTTGAGTTTCGCGAAAGCCGCTGCGAATCCTGCGAGGCCTGCGCCGGCAACGTCCCCGTGAATTGCCGGGTCTGGGTGTTCCAGGGGAAGGAATACACGGAGGCCCCGAAGGCCATGATCGTGGACGCGATCCTTCGGGAGGTCTATCGCGACGCGTCGTCGGAAATACCGCCGGCACGACCGATGAAACGGCGGGATGTTCCCGAAAACCTACGACGCTTCTTCCGCGGCAAGGCCGCCTTAAATTCGTCCTCCTGTTGTCCGCCGACAGAGCAGGCCGGCTGTTGCGCGGAATCCGAGAAGGCGGCTTGCTGCGCGGCGTCTGATTCCAAGGGCTGCGGCTGCAAGTGAGTTGATTCATCCACTTGATTTAGAACCACTCCTCTGGTAGAGTAACAATTCCTTTTAACATTTTGTCGAACGGATCAGGATCATCCTTGGCATTGAAAAAAACCCCAAAACCGGCCGAAAAGAATCCCGGCTCGATCTGCGTCCTGGCCAGCGGCGGCTCGGATTCAAGCATCATGCTTGTTGATCTGGCCGAACACGATGCGAAAGTCATCCCGCTTTATATCCGTAACGGCCTGGTCTGGGAGAAAGCGGAACTCTATTGGCTCCGACGATTTTTAAAGGCCGTCAACCGTCCGGAAATCGCCCCGCTCCAGGTTCTGGACCTTCCGATGCAGGACGTCTACGGAGCCCACTGGAGCATGACGGGGGAGGCCGTTCCGGACCATGCTTCCGGGTGGGAACAGGTTTATCTCCCCGGCCGCAACCTGATCCTCTTGGCCAAAACGGCCGTCTACTGCGGCCTGAACGATATCGATGCGATCGCGCTGGGGCCGCTGAAGACGAACCTGTTTGCGGACAGTTCTCGCGAATTTTTTTCCGGCTTCCAGCAATTGGTCCGGCGGGCCTTGAATCGCCGGATCGAGATCCTGACGCCGTTCTCGCAGTTGAGCAAGAAGGAAGTGATGGAGCGCGGGCGCCGGCTTCCGCTGGAATTGACGTTCTCCTGTCTCAACCCGCGGGGAAAGACGCACTGCGGGGCATGCAACAAGTGCGCGGAGCGCATGGCGGCCTTCACGGATGCCGGACTGAAAGATCTGACGAGCTACCACAATCCAGAACCGGGAAATATAAAACGAGCGAAGGGAATTGCCCCAGCGAGCGGGAGGGGGAGGACTTCGACGAGCTCAGTCGAGTCGCTCCGTCCGGACTTCGGCGAGCTCAGTCGAGCCTCTACGCCGGCGGAGGGGGCGACGCAAGCCTCTAAACATTGACCGCCGCGCCTTCCCGGATCGTCTGTCTCACGGCCGAAACGGCCGAGATCCTGTACGCCTTGAGCGCGGGCGATCGGGTCGTGGGAATCAGCGGATACACCACCTGGCCCCCGGAGGCCCGGAGCAAACCGAAGGTCGGAGGCTACACTACCGTACGCCTTGACAGGGTGCTGGGGTTGAAGCCGGACCTGGTGTTGGCCTATTCGGACCTTCAGGCCGACGTCGTGCGGGATCTGATCCGGCGGGGCGTCACGGTCGTCACGTTTAACCAGAGAAGCCTGCTCGAGATCCTTCAGGCCGTTCAGATGATCGGGGCGATCATCGGGAAACCGGCCGACGCGCTCCGGCTCGTGGCCATGATGGAAGCGGCCTTCGGCCAGGTCCGTATTTCGGCCGCGGGCATTCTCCGACGGCCGCGGGTTTATTTCGAGGAATGGGACGACCCGTTGATCTCGGGCATTCGGTGGGTCGGCGAACTGATCGACCTGGCCGGCGGAAACGATATTTTTCCGGAACTCCGGGAAGGCCGGACCGCTTCGGAACGGGTCGTCCGGCCGGAAGAGGTGATCCGGAGGGATCCGGAGATCATCGTGGCCTCCTGGTGCGGAAAGAAAGTCCGGTCCGAACGCATCGCACGGCGACCGGGCTGGGACGCGATCACGGCCGTGAAGAACGGAAGGATTCACGAAATCAAGTCGGCCCATATCCTGCAGCCGGGGCTGTCCATCCTCAACGGCCTGCAACAGCTGCACAAAATAATTTCGGATGCATAGGGGGCGGCGCAAGCCCCTATAAATAAATGAAAGCAATCGAAATCCACAATCTCAAAAAGACCTTCAACGAAAAGACCGTCCTCAAGGGCCTGACCCTCGATGTGGAACCCGGGGAAGTCTTCGGCATGCTGGGTCCGAACGGGGCCGGAAAAACCACGACGATCCGAACGGTCCTCACGTTGCTGAAACCCACCGAGGGCCAAGTAAAGGTCTGGGGCTATGATGTCCAGACGCAGCCGCGGGAGGTCCGCCAGGTGCTCGGGTACGTCCCGCAGGAAAAAGCGGTGGATCGTTTTCTGACCGGACGGGAGCATTTGACCCTTGTCGCCGACCTGTATCACTTGAACAAAACGGAGGCCCGGCGGCGCATCCGGGAGGTGCTGGAGCTGGTGGATCTGACCCAGAAGGCGGACGACCTTGTGAACAACTACTCCGGCGGCATGAAGAAGAAGCTCGACATCGCCTGCGGCCTGATCCCGGCCCCCAAGGTCCTGGTTCTGGATGAACCGACCCTGGGCCTGGATGTGGAAAGCCGCATCCGGATCTGGGATTACATCCGGCGGCTTCGGCGGGCGGGACTCACGATCTTGATGACGACCAATTACCTCGATGAGGCCGATCAGCTCTGCGACCGGATCGCGATCCTGGATCGGGGACGTCTGGCGGCCCTGGGGACGCCGGAGGGGTTGAAGAAGGGTCTCGGGGGCGACCGGGTGACGATTCAGTTCGGTCCGCAACAGGACCGGCTGGAGGAACTGGCCGGAGCGCTGAGAAAAGATTTGCCCTTCGTCAACGAGATCAAGGTTTCCCCGGAAAACCATGAACTGGAGATCCGCGTCGCCTCCAACGAAGAGGCGCTCGCGCCGCTCATCCAGGCCATCCATCAGCGACGCCATCCCGTCCTCGCCATCCAGTACTCGCGTCCGACCCTGGAGGACGTCTTCATCACCTACACCGGCCACAAGATCAAGGAGGACAGCGCGCTGTCATGAAATGGATTCTTCAAGAAACGCTCGCACTGACGATGCGATCGGTCAGGCGGCTTTCCAGGGAGCGGATCAGCATGGTCTTCGGGCTGATCCAGCCGATGTTGTTCTGGCTGATCCTGTTCGGGAACCTTTTTCAGAAGACCGCACAGATCCCGGGTTTCCAGGCCCCGAACTATATCACTTTTCTGACGGCCGGTGTGGTGATCATGACGGTTCTGAACAGCGGCTTGTCCGGCGGCGTCGACCTTCTCTTCGATAAGGAAAGCGGCTTCCTGGAGCGCTTGCTCTCGGCCCCGATCAGCCGCAATTCGCTCATCTACAGCCGATTCATTTTCGTCATGGGAATCACCTCGGTCCAGATCCTGGTCATCCTCCTGGTCGCCTTCCTCGTGTTCGGGGTCTATCCCCGCAGCGGCGTGTTGGGCATGGCCTTTATCATGCTGGTGGGCCTGCTTTTCGGCCTGGGGCTGATCGCCATTTCACTCACGCTGGCCTTCGCCATCAAGGGACACGGCAATTTCTTCGCCTTGATGGGGTTTTTAACGCTGCCCCTGATCTTTCTTTCCACGGCCCTGGTTCCGAGCCACGCGATGCCCGGCTGGATGGCCTTCATCACCCAATTAAATCCGATGACCTACGCCATCGAGGCGGTCCGGGAGTTGATCCTTGGCGGATGGTTTTGGGCCGATATCCTAAAAGTCCTGGCCGTACTTCTGGTCTTCGACGCCGTCAGCATCGGGCTGAGCAGCCGCATTTTTCACCGGCAGGTCGGATAGCAGCAAACGGTTAATCTACACAAACAAACCCGTGGGGATACTGATATAGCTAGCGAGCCATCCGCCGGAGGCGGACCGCACGGGCCCCCACATAGGGAAGGGGGCGACGCGAGCCCCTATAAATATCACCAAATTTTGTATTGACTCGGTTTAAATGGGTACGCTAAAATATGCTTCCTGTAACAAACCGATTGCACGATAATATAAGTCGTCAACTACTGAGAAGGGGGAGAACCTATGTCATTACTGATTGCCGATAACTGCATCAACTGCGGCGCCTGTCTGCCCGAATGCCCCAATGAGGCGATCTATGAAAACCGGAGTGCGTCGGAAGCCAAGGAATGCAAGGTGACCGAAGGCATCGGCGTGGGAGACGGGATCTACGTGATCTCGTACGACCGTTGCACGGAATGCGTCGGCCATTTCGACGAGCCCCAGTGCGCCGCGGTCTGCCCGGTGGACGAGTGCTGCATCCCGGATCCCGCCGTGCCGGAGTCCAAGGAAGCCCTGCTCGAGAAGGCGAGGAAGATCAATCCGGGAAAAGAGATCGACCCGGCCAAGTCCTGGGGCAAAGTCCGCACGGGTCCGATGGCGGGCAAGTTCGCAGGCGCTTAAACCAACGCATCCGGAATTCGTTTCCGATCAAAAAAGAAGGCCCCGAAAAACGGGGCCTTTTCTTTTCACGCCGATCGACTTTTTCAGCCGCTTGTAGAAAAACTGTGATCTTTTCAGGCTGCTCAAAAAGCTCCAGATGCGAGGCCGCAGGGACCGAGGAGCCCGGAGCGTACTTTAGTAGGTACGTGAAGACTCCGAGGGACTGAGAACGACGCAGGTGGACTTATTCAGCAGCCTGTTAAAACGAACCCCAGTTCTTATAATACCGCAATAGGTCCCGGACCGAAATGACGCCCACGATCTTTCCGCTGTCGGTCACGGCCAGGTGCCGGATCCCCTTCTCGCTCATCAGATCGCTGGCGTCGCTGGCCGGTCGGTCGATATCGATCGTGATGATCGGAGAGCTCATGATCGTCCGGACCTGCTCCTGATTGATCTCCCGTTCCTCGGCCATGGCCTTCCGGACCAGGTCCGTCTCGCTGACGACCCCGACCAGATGCCCGTCTTCTTCCACCAACAAGGCGCCGACCTGTACCTCCCGCATGAGCCGGGCCGCCTCCAGGAGGGTCGCCCCCGTCTGAATGGTCCGCATCTTCCTGTTCATCATCACGGCCAGCGGGCGCTTCATCGTCGGGCCTCGTTACTCCTCAGATGGATATTAAAGCATCTTAATTCACCCCGGAGGAAATGTCAAGGTTGCAAGGCCCCCGCATTTTTGATATAGTGAACGACAATGAATCCGGGCTTTGATCAACAACTCAACGCCATCTTCACCCTCCTGTCGGACCGGGATGAAAAAACGGTCGACCTCGTCCGGCAGACCTTGATCGATATCGGACCCGACGTGGTCCCCTCCCTGGAGCGGGCCAAGACCGATGCCGCTCCCCACGTCCGCGGACAGATTCAGACCGTGGTGGAACAGATCCGCCAGAATGACCTGGAGGACCGTTTCCGGGAGTACGCAGGCGGCGAGGACGCCGACCTGGATCTGGAAGACGGCGCCCTCCTGATCGCGGAGTTCCGCTATCCGGGTCTCAATCGGGCCGACAGCCATCTGGAACTGGATCGGATCGCGGACGAGATATCCGGTCGCCTCCCCCGAAAGAACCGCGCCGAGGAAATCATCCAGCGGATCAACCGCCATCTTTTCACGGAGCTGGGTTTCCACGGAAACACCCAGGACTATTACAATCCCGACAACAGTTATCTCAACCGGGTTCTGGAACGTCGTACCGGGATCCCCATCAGTCTTTCCGTCGTCTACCTGCTCGTCGCAGAGCGCTTGAGTCTTCCGATCGCCGGAATCGGGTTGCCCGGCCATTTCATGTTGAAATACGAACGGGAGGACGGCGGTCTGTTTCTGGATGCCTTCCACCAGGGGCGGATATTGACGCGCGACGAATGCATCCGGTTTCTGCTGAACTCCGGGCACGACGTCCAGTCGAGTCACTTCGCTCCCGCGACCGCTCGGGACATTCTCACCCGCATGTTGCGCAACTTGGTTTACGCCTACAGCCAGCTCAAGGACAAGGAAAAAGCCCACCGCCTGACCCGTCTCCTCCATATCCTCCAATCATCCGCCCAGGGCTGAATCCGGATTCTGCAAGTCCCGGATCAGGGACCGGTTCGCCTCGGGAAATTCAAACTGCGACAATTCCGAAAGGGGGACCCATCGGTAGGCCTGATTGCCCAGCGCTCGGGGCGTCCCGCCGATGATCGTGCAACGGTAGAAGTGCAAGCGGACGGTGTAGGCCGTATAGGCATGCCGGATCACCTTGATCTCCCCGTCCACCCCCGCCGTAATGTCCAGCTCTTCCTTCAACTCGCGACGGAGGCAGTCCTCGAGAGTTTCATCCGGATGGCGCTTGCCGCCCGGAAATTCCCACAGCCCTCCGTGCGGGCTCGTCTCCAGGCGTTGCGTGATCAGGCAGCGTCCGTCCCGGATGATCACGGCCGCCGCCACCTCGATGATCTTTTCGGCCACGGTTCACTCCTTTAGCTTACATTAACGACCTTGGTAGCTTGACACCCGGCGGGTGGCCGCAGACGCGGCGCCCCACCGCGCGCAGCCGGGGTCCGGTCCCTACACCGGGCGGGGTGGCGAGCACGGTGGGGCTGTCGCAGGACAGGACCCGCCGACGGAACAGGACCAAGGTCGTTTGTATTAATACGTTTTTCGTCTAAAGAGATCGGTGCTGAGCGAGGCGATCCGGTCCAGGAACAGTAAACCGTCCAGGTGATCCACCTCGTGTTGGAGGGCCAGCGCCTCCAGGCCTTCGGCCATAAGACTCACCGGCCGTCCGAGCGGGTCCAGCCCTTCCACCCAGACCGTCTCGAACCGGCTCACGTTTCCGGTATAGTCCGGGACGCTCAAACAGCCCTCGCGGACGATCTTTCTTCCTTCCCGTCGTCGAATGACCGGGTTGATCAGGACGATCCGTCCGTGATGTTTGATCTTCGCTTTCCTCGAGACATCGCAGACGATGATCCGGCGGGCCTCGCCGATCTGGGGCGCGGCGACGGCGACGCCGGGCGAGGCCGCCAGCGTGTCGAGAAGATTTTTGATGATCCGGCCGACCCGGTCGTCCATCGTCTGAACCGCCTCGGAGCGGGTTTTCAAAATCGGATGGGGATATTGAAGGATTTTCTGGACGGCCATCTCAGAGCTGAGCCGACTCGACCGGATGGAGGGTGACGTCCACCTTCACCGCCTTCTTTAACCTCCGAAGCGCGGCCTTCAAGCCCTCGATTCGAACCTTCCCGGGGATATCGACCTCCAGGACCATGACGTAAATCGGCCGGCCGGCCGGACCGACCACGCGCGTATTCATATCGGTGATGTTGATACCGCGCGCGGCGAGAAGGTGCGTGACGCGGTAGACGATCCCGGGCCGATCGGACCCATAGACCGAAAGAATATACGGGCGTCCGCCCGGCCTCGGATCCCGGCGGGCCTCCTTCGCCGAAAGCGGCTTGACCAGGAGGGAGAGGGCGAGGGCGTCCCGGACCATTTTGAACCGGGCCTCGATGGCCCCGGCGTCCAAACGCCGGGGCAGTCGAACGATCAACATCATCGCGAACTCACCCCGGAGGAGGGTCATGCTGGTGTCTTCGATGTTGCAGCCCGTCTCGTAGAGAACGCGCGTGATTCCGGCGACGATCCCGGGCCGGTCCGGGCCGGCGGCGGTGATGATGGCGAATCGTTTCATGGGCCTCCCCGTGTTCAACGATACCGACCTCGAAAAACAGGCGCCCGGCGGCTCAGGGAAAGGTAAACTCCGTCCGTTCCGCCGTCTCCAGTCCCATCTTCACAAGATCCGGAATATTCAGTTCACGCTCCGCTTTTTCGACCTCGCCGATTCCGGCCGCGACGCTCGGGTGCGGGGGAATGAAGAGCCGGCAGCAGTCCTGATCCGGTTGAATCGAGACGGGATAGGTGCCGATGGTCTTGGCCCAATCGATGATTTCCTCTTTATCGAAACCGATCAGGGGGCGCAGGACCGGAAGTCGCGCGGCCGCTTGGATCGCGGTGAGGTTCTCCAGCGTCTGGGAGGCGACCTGCCCCAGATTTTCTCCCGTCACGATGGCCTTGGCCCTTTCCCGCCGGGCGATCTCCTCCGCGATCCGGACCATGAACCTCCGATACAAAACCACGCGGAGTGGAGGCGGCGCGCTCAACACGATCAAACGCTGGATCTCCCCGAACGCCACGGCATAGAGGCGCGACTTGTATTGATGCCGCGTCAGGTGCTGCACCAGTTCTTCCGCTTTTTCGAGCGAGGCCTTGGTCAGATAGGGGAACCCGTGGAAATGGACGAAGGCGACGCTGCAGCCCCGCTTCATCATGAAATACGAGGCCACGGGGGAATCGATCCCTCCGGAGATCAGGCTCAGCACAGGGCCGCTGACTCCCACGGGCAGCCCCCCGGGCCCGTCGTGTTTTTCATAATAAACCAGGGCCTCCTTCCGGAGCAGCTCGACATGGATCGTGAGCTCCGGGTTTTTCAGATCCACGCGCGCCCTCGATTTATTCTGAACGAATCGGCCCAGGCGTTCGTTCAATTCCACCGAGGTCAGGGGATAATTTTTATCGCTGCGCCGTGCTGAAATGCGAAAGCTTGCAAACGATTTTCCCGCAAGGGCCGCGTGCAGGAAGGTCTCCATCGCTTCCGGTTCGCGGGCCGTACGGCAGGCCGGCGAAAAGTTGGCGACGCCGAACACGCCGCGGACGCGCTCGCGCAGAACCGGCCAGGCTATTTCTTGTTCCAACTGGATCAGGATCCGTCCGTAGGGGGTCAGGACTCGAACCCCGCCGAGATCGTGCGTGGCCTTTCGAAGGTTTTCGGCCAGCCGGCGTACGAACATCGGCCGATTTCCGCCTTTGAGGGCGATCTCATGATAATGAACGACGACGCAATCGAAGCGGGGCTCGGCCATGCCGGTATCATATCATGTTGCGAAAAATCATGCACCGGTCGGATTTGGAACGATTGAACGACGCGGACCGAAAATCTTTCCAGCGAGCAAGGCGAGCGAGAGGGGGAGGCTCCATTCCGCCTGAGGCGGATGGAGGGGGCGACGCGAGCCCCTATAATCAGGGCCTGGGCGCCATGAAGACCAAAAGAACCAGACGCTCGCCCGAGCCGTTCTTAACGCCGTGGTCGACGCCCGCCGGGGCCAGTACGCCCCGCTCCCGGCCGATCTCGCGCTCTTCGGAGCCGATGCGAAACCAGCCGCGGCCCTCCAGCACGATGTAGATCTTGTCGGAGTCCTCATGCAGGTGCGGCTTCTGTTCCTGCCCGGGCTCCAGACAATACAGATCGCAAAAGAGGCGGTCGGTTTCGGCCAGGTTGTTTTTCTTGAGCTTGTCGGGGGAGAAGCTTCGGCTTTTTTGGAGATCGAAGATCTGCACGCCCCTACACCTTCAATTGAATTTTTTCGACCACCGATTTTGTCGGGATCAGATGGCGCGAAAGCCCGAGTTCTTTGGCTTTGAAACCCATGGCCAGACCGATGAGCTGCGGGAGATGGAGGATCGGGAGGGCCAGCTTCCCGCCGATCTTCTTCCCGGCCCGATCCTGATAGATATCGAGATTCATATGACAGAGCGGGCAGGGCGTGACCATCGCGTCGGCCAGCTCGTCCTTCGCTTCCTTGACATGGGCGCCCACCATGCCGATCGCAATCGGCTCCTTCTCCAGCACCAGCGGAAAACCGCAGCATTTCGTCCTTCCCTCATAATCGACCGGATGGGCGCTGAGGGCCGAGATCAGTTTTTCGAGCGAGACCGGGTTCTCCGGATCGTCGAAGCCCAGATATTTCGAGGGACGAAGGATGTAGCAGCCGTAAAACGGCGCGATCCGGAGGTTTTCCAGGGGCACGGTCACGTGGCCCCGCAGCGTGTCGAGGCCGATATCGCCGACGATGATCCAAAGGAGATGCTTCACCTCGACGCCGCCGTTGTAGCGGACGCCCTCCGGCTCGAGGAGCCCGTTGATCCGGTCGAGCAGCCCCTCCTCGGTCTTGAGCCGGTGGTTCGCCATGGCCATCACGCCCTGACAGGTGCCGCAGATCGTCATGATGTTCAGGCCGAGCGCCTCGGCTTGCGCAAAGGTGCGTGCGTTGATCGCGAGCGCGAGGTCGGGATCGGCCTCCGTGATCACGCCGGCCCCGCAGCACGCCGCGTTCAGCATCTCGACCACTTCGAGACCGAGCCGCTTCGTGACCAGCATCGTCGACTGGTAAAGCTCCGGACAGGCGCCCTTGGCCGCGCAGCCCGTGTAGAGCGCGTATTTCATGGTTTCTTTTCCCTCGCCTGCGCGCGGGCGGCGAAAACGGCCCGGACCTGTTTCATTCCCGGGATGGCCGGTTTAAGCTTGAACGGGAACGGCACCTTCCCCTTCAGAAACATCCGGATACCCAGCGGGAGGACCCGCAAGAAATCCTTGAGCCTGAACCCGATCACCTTCATCGGCATGAGCCCTTCATTCAAACGACCCTCGTGCCGTATGATGTCCACAAAACTCATGATGTGACGGGAACCCATCGTCTGCGTCAGGCCGGACTGAAGGGAGGCCCGCCGCAAAAGGATGATCGCCTCCATCGGCTTGACGTCCTTCGGACAGACCTCGACGCAGTAATTGCACCGCGTGCAGTCCCAGATCCCGCCGTCCCCCTGCAATCGGTTCAGCCGTTCCGGCACGGCCGCCTCGCGAGGATCGGCCGTGAACCGCCAGGCCTTGGCGAGCGCCGCGGGGCCGGCGAAATTTTTTTCGACTTCGTAGACGGTGCAGGCCGCGACGCAGGCCCCGCAGAGGATGCAGGCCTCGACGTTGTTGAAGGCCGCGTAGGCGTCCCGCATCCGGGCCGGATCCACCTGCTCGTGCGGCAGCGGCTCGAGCCACGGCTGGATCGAGCGGATCTTCTCCCAAAAGGGACTCATCTCGACCACGAGGTCCTTGATCAGCGGAAGGTTCTTAAGCGGGCCGATCCGGATCTCGCCGTGCCGTTCCAGCTCGGGCCGGATCTGCGTCTTGCAGGCGAGCTTCTCGCTCCCGTTGATCTCCATCGCGCAGGAGCCGCAGATCGCGCTGCGACAGGCGTAGCGGAACGTCAGCGTGCCGTCGGTCTCGTTCTTCAGGCGCATCAGCGCCTCGAGCACCGTCGTGCCGTGACCGACGTCGATCCGGTACGGCTCCTCGTACGGCTTCGGGTCCCGTTCCGGATTGTATTTCTGTATGTGAAACGTGACGCGCATGGAATGATTCCGGAGGATAATGGAGTCGTATTCTACCAGAGCGGGAAGCGGTGTGCAATGTGCAAATGGGATTTCTTGAATATCGCCCGCGCACGGGGCCGGAGGGGTGTGACTTACTTGGAATATTCGAAAGTCTTGATTTAAGACTTGGCTTCAATCGTTTCTATTATTGGCATTGGCACCCAATTCCATTGATTATTTTCTGATGGAATCTATCATATCAGGTATTTTTTCAAAACAACCAGACCTCCTGCGAAAAACAAGAAATGTAAGAAATAGGGAGGATTACAATATCCCTTTTCTTCCCGGCGGATGCAACCGGGTGAAAGTTAGTGACGGAAGGAACGGCTCACGCTGGGGGAATATTATCGCGGATTATACCGTTTCAGGTGAGGCGGGTCAATTAAAGACGGTAGGGGTTTGACTAATCCAACCCCTACAATTACGGCCCCTATCTCCCTACATATCTAAATATTATAATGATGCAGATCGAATATATTCGTTCTTTTTGGCGGTCAATTCGGAGCGAAATGGATCATTTGGAATGTAGGGGCTGACCGATGTGTCAGCCCAAAAACCCTTGGACCATCGGAAGGGAATTTTCCAAATCATTTAAACCGGCACGGGTCGCAGATGACGGCCAGTTTGTCGTTGGCCGACTCGGCCATCCAGATTTCCTCCGGCCGACCGAGGATCTGCCGGACCGCCGCCCCGGGGGTCGGAAGCTTGAACGGCGTGAAGGCTTCCGTCTCCGGGTCAAAGCGCACGATCACGTCGCCGCCGAAATCGGAGAGCCACACCTTGTCGTTCTCATCGACATAGACCGCGTAGGCCTGGGGATCTTTACCGGGCAGTTTCCATTCCTTCCACCGCCCCGTCTTCGGATCGTAGACGGCGACCTTCCCGGCATTCCATTCGCTCACCCAGACCCGGCTTTTCGAATCGGCCCAGACCCGCCGCGCGCCCTGACCGCGCGTCGGCGGGTCGAGAACGGTCGGGCGGCCCGAGGCCGGGTCGACGCGGGCGATATGGGAGCCGGCCAGCGAGGCGTACCAGACGGCGCCGTCGGGGGCCGTCGCGATGCCGTAGGGTCCCGGCCCGCGCGGGGCGTCGAACACCGATACCTTGCCGCTCTTCGGGTCCAGCCGTCCGTAATAGCCGCTCTGGCCCGTGAACCAGAGCGTGCCGTTGTGATCGAACGCGGCGGTGTTGAGGTTGGCGTACGCTTTGATGGGAAGCGGAAAGGCGCGCACCGAATACGTCTTCGGATCGACGCGGACGATCGCGTTCCGCCCGGAGTCCGTGACCCACGGCGCGCCGTCCGGCCCGACGATGACGCCGTGCGGGGAAGACCCTCGGCCCAGCAGGATCTCCCTCGTCCTGGCGCCCTTCGGGTCGAGGCGTCCCAGCGCGCCGCGGCCCTGGGCCGTGTACCACACTGCGCCGTCGGCCGCCGGCGCGACATCATGCGGATGCGATCCGTCCGGCAGCGCAAACTCGTGAACGGCCGGTCCGGCCGCGTGCGCCGGCGGGGCGAAACCGATCAGCATTATGGCCAGCAGAAGGATCACATCGGATCCTGGTGTATCTTGGATTTAGGAAAATGCGGAATGGAAGCCCGGCCCTATCCCTTGATATTCCCGATCGGCTTGAGCCGGACGACTTTTTTCGATACCCCGACGGCATCCATCGTGTCCACGACCTCCGAGATGTTCTTGTAGGCCGCGCCGGCCTCCTCGGCCAGTCCGGACATCGAGACGGCCTTCACGAGGATCCCGTGCTGCTCCATCCGCCTCTGTAGATCGCTCCCACGGATCATCCGCTTGGCCGCGTGTCGGGACATTGTACGGCCCGAGCCGTGCATCGTCGAGCCGAAGGTCTCGGTCTCGGCCTTCCGGGTTCCGATACAAAGGTAAGACCCGGTCTCCATCGAGCCGCCCACGATCACCGGCTGCCCCCAATCGCGGTAGAGCGTCGGGACCTCGCTTCGGCCGGGTCCGAAGCAGCGCGTCGAACCCTTGCGGTGGACGAGGACCTCCGTCGGTTTTCCGTCGATCTCGTAGGTCTCGATTTTGGCCACGTTGTGCGCCACGTCGTAGATCGTTTCCAGCCCCAGCCGCTCGGCGTCCTCGTTGAAGACCTGGCTGAAAGCCTCGCGGATACGGTGCGTGATCACCTGCCGGTTGGCGAAGGCCATGTTTGCGGCGCAGTTCATCGCGCTGTAGTAGGCCTGACCCTCCGGCGACCGGAACGGCGCGCAGGCCAGTTGCCGGTCGCGCACCGTGATGCCGTATTTCTTCATGGCCGTGTCGAACACGCGGAGGTAATCCGTCCCGATCTGGTGGCCGAAGCCGCGCGAGCCGCAATGGACCATCACGACCACCTGGTTCTGCCCGAAGATCCCGAGCGCGCGGGCCAGCTTTTCGTCGAAAATATTCTCCTGCGAGGCCACCTGGATTTCCAGATAATGATTGCCCGAGCCCAGCGTCCCGATCTGGCCGATCCCCCGCTCCACGGCATGCGGACTCACATGGGAGGGATCGCCGCCCGGGAGGCATCCACCGCCCTCGACCCGATCGCGGTCCTGCGCCCAGCCGTAGCCCTTCTTGATGCACCAATTCACGCCCCGCGTCATCACCTCGGACAGCTCTTTCCTGTCGATCTTGACGAACCCTTTCGCGCCCACGCCGGCGGGCACCTTGTTGAACAAAACGTTCAGCAGGTCCCGAAGGCGCGGCTGCACATCGGCCAGCTTCAGATCGGTCCGGATCAGCCGCATCCCGCAATTGATGTCGAACCCGATCCCGCCGGGGGAGATGACGCCGTCCTTCGTCGAGAATGCGGCCACGCCGCCGATCGGAAACCCGTAGCCCCAATGGCCGTCGGGCATGCAGAGCGCGTATTTCTGGATTCCCGGAAGGCAGGCCACGTTCGTGATCTGCTCGAACACGCCCGCGTCCATCTCCTTCAACAACTTTTCGGAGGCGAATATCCGCGCCGGGACATGCATCCCTTCCTTCTCGGTCTTCGGGATTTCCCACAGATAGTCTGTAATCTTGTTGATTTGCATAGGTCGTATAGGTCTGAAAAGACCTATATGTCCACGACGACGAGGGCCTTCCAGCCCCCCGCCTCCGTCTGGGCCACCTCGAACCGGTGATAGGTCACGGCCTTTGCATCGGCGCGGAGGCCGTGGCGCTTGGGATCGATCGGCTCGCCTCCGACGCTGGCCATCAGACTCCATTCCGAATTGTGATCCAGCCGGACGGTGAATTCCTTGAACAGAAGCCCTTCCTTATCCTTCAAATAGATCAGCTCCGACAGCCAGTCATACATCAGCTGATCGAGTTGGGCATGCCGCAAGCGGATTTCTTTCCGGATCTTCGGACGCAGCCGGTGGGTGTCGGCCATTCCCTCGAAAAGGGCGAGAGCCGCCGCCTGAAACAGCTCGGCGGGGGTATCGCCCCTCGCCTCGAACGCCAGGTCGGAGATGGCTATGTCTTCCAGAAACGTATACCCTTGGGTCATACTTCCAGCACCTTCGGAAATCGCGTCAGGTTCTCGCAACCGGTTTGGGTCACCACGACCAGGTCCTCGATCCGGACCGCGCCGATCTCGGGATAATACAGCCCCGGTTCGACCGTGACGACCTCCCCGGCCTTCAGGGTCCATTCGGCCTTGCTGATCCGCGGCGGCTCATGGATGTCCAATCCGACGCCGTGTCCGGTGCCGTGGAAAAATCCCTGCATCCGGCCGTTCTTCGGGCCCGTCGGATAGCCCGACTGCTCGAAGAGCGTCATGATCCGCTGGTGGATCGCCCGGCCGTCCGCCCCGTCGCGCACCATCGCGATCCCCTCTTCCTGGCCGCGGCGCACGGTGTCGTACATCTTACGAAGCGCATCCGGGGCGCGTCCCTTCACGACGGTCCGCGTCATGTCGGCATAATACCGCGAGCGGGCCGAACGGGGAAAAACGTCCATCACGATGGATTGATTCGGCCGCAGCGGACCGGACCCTTCGTCGTGCGGATCGCATCCCTGGATCCCGCAGGCCACGATCGTGTGCTGGGCGATGCAGTCCATCTCCATCAGTTTTACATTGATGATTTTTTTGATCCCCTCGGAGGTCAGGACCCCTTCGCTTCCGTGCAATTCGTCTTTTTTGATTTTGGATTCCCGGATCACGTCGATCGCGGCCCGGACCGCCGCCTCGGTCGCCCGCTGGGTCTGCGTGATCGCCTCGATCTCATCGGACGATTTCAGCACCCGCTCTTCGAAGAAGGGATCGGGTTTGACCGTCAGGGCGTAGCCCTTTGATTGGAGCGCCTGGGCGTGTCGGAAGCCGAAATCGCCGGGAACGAGAAGCCGTTTCACCCCGCGCTCTTTTAAACAGGCGTCCACGACGTCGGTCGTCCTGGGATTGGCATGGCCCTGCTCTTTCAATCGCTGTTCGATCGCGGAATAGGACAGCACCTCGTCCACGCGCGCCTGGGCACGGGCCCGGTCGACCTCGAGATCGCTCATCACCAGGGTTTTCTGTCCGTTGGTCTGGATAAAGATGAAGGGATCGGGGGCCAGAAACTTCGTGGCATAATAAAGGTTCGAATCCAGTTCGCTGTTGGCGATCATCAGGACCGCCTGGTCGTTCGTCATCGCATCCTTCCTCCGACGGGTATTATAAACGGCCGGGAAGGGGAATGCAATCTCCTACCCTTCCGTATAAAACCGCGGGGACCGACGATTGGGCGGGTTGAAAAACCGGACGCTGCGGTGCTTGAAGAAACCGATCAGGGCCATCCCGGCCAAGAATCCGCCGATGTGCGCGAACCAGGCGACGCCCCCTCCCGCGGCGCCGACCGAGGAAGTTCCGCTGATTAGTTGAAGCACGAACCAGAACCCCAACATGATGCTCGCCGGGATATGCGCCCGCCAGAAAAAGAAGCCGAGAGGGATGAGGGTGTAGACCCGCGCGCGCGGATAGAGCAACAGATAGGCGCCCAACACGCCCGAGATGGCCCCGCTCGCGCCGATCATGGGCGAAACCGAAGCGGGATTGGAAAAGGCGTGGCTCATCGCCGCGACCACGCCGCAGATCAGATAAAAAAAGATGAACCGGACATGGCCCATCGCCTCTTCGATATTGTCTCCGAAGATCCAGAGAAATAGCATGTTCCCGATCAGGTGCAGAGGCCCGCCGTGAAGGAACATGCTGGTGATGAGGCTCAGCGAGGGTGGAAGGGCCATCACCTCTCGCGGCAGTGTTTGCTGTCCCATGATCACGGCCGGTATCGCCCCGTACAGATAGACGAACTGCTCCCCGGCCTGCGGGCCCAGGGTGAGCTGGTAGATAAAGACCACGGTGGCGGCCACAATGATCCCGATCGTCACCACGGGCGTCGTCTTGGTCGGGTTGTCGTCGCGGAGCGGAATCATCTTGATTTCTCACAGTGGATATAAATCATGCGGATAAAGTAACGGATTGAAACGGGTCCGTCAAGGGGCAGGAGCACTTGCGATTTTTTGCGGGCCGATTTAAGATAGCGCGATGGGTTTCTGGGAAAAACTACGGGTCCGTCTGGGGGGCCGGCCCAAGTTATCTCCCCGGGTCGCCCTCGTGCTCGGCGGCGGCGCGGCGCGGGGTTTCGCCCACATCGGGGTGATTCGCGTCCTGGAACAGGAAGGGATTCCGATCCACCTGGTGGTGGGCACGAGCGTGGGGAGCCTCATCGGAGCGCTTTATGCCGCGACGCCCCACAGTCCGAACCTGGAATCGATCGCCTTCCAACTGGAACGGAACGATCTCGTGGACTACGCCTTCCTCACGCTCCGGAAGGGCCTGATCGTCGGAGACCGGCTGGAACGCTTCGTCTCGCAGAAGGTGGCCGCCTCGCGGATCGAGGACCTCAAGATTCCCTTCGCGGCCGTCGCGACCGATATCCGGGCCGGCGAACGCGTCATTTTGAACCGCGGCCCCCTGGCGCCCGCGGTGCATGCCAGCTGCGCGCTGCCGGCCGTTTTCCAGCCGGTCGAGATGGACGGGAGGCTTTTGGTCGACGGCGGCGTGCTGGAATCGCTCCCGGTGCCCACCGCAAAGTTCCTGGGCGCGGACGTGACGATTGCGGTCGACGTCGGGACCCGGGTCAGGGACATCCAGGGCGCGGACATCGTGACCGTCATCATCCAGGCCCTCAGCATTTCCGGGGCCGAGATCCGGCGGCGGCACGCGCAGGAGGCCGACGTTTTGATTCACCCCGATGTGAACGGGATCGCCGCCTTTGATTTCACCCAAAAGGAACGATGCGTCGAGGCCGGGGCGGCCGCCGCCCGTGAAGCTCTGCCCCGCATCCGCGAAGTCCTGGCCGCGCACCGCATCTTCCTCCCACGATCGTAAAAAATTTAGGCCGGGTCTGGTATCCAGACCCGGCCTTTATACTTCAAAAGAACGAGGCTTAATGCGAGCGGCTTATCGTTGGAACACCGGCCGCCGCCACTTCGATGCACCCCCGCTTTGTCGATGCCGGGAACGGGTAAACCGGCCCGGCGCTTCCTCCTGAGCCTCTCCCGTGCTTTCAAACCCGGGGATCTCCATCTGGGGAATCTTCGATCCGATCAGACGCTCGATCTCGCGGAGGTTTCCCCGCTCGTTCGGGGCCATCAGCGAAATCGCATCGCCCTCCGCCTCGGCGCGGGCGGTCCGCCCGATCCGGTGGACATAGTCCTCCGGGGAATCCGGAAGATCGAAATTCACCACGTGTGAAATTCCTTTGACGTCCAGTCCGCGCGCGGCGATGTTCGTGGCGACCAGGACCTGGATCGATCCTCTCCGGAACTCATCCAGGATACGGGTCCGCGCCCCCTGGCTCTTGTTGCTGTGAAGCGCCGCCACGCGTTTTCCGTTCCGCTCGAGCTGTTGGGCCAGATGGTCCGCTCGGTGTTTCGTGCGGGTAAAGACGAGCACCTGGTCCATCTTTTCCTTCTCGATCAAATGGAGCAGCAGGTCCCGCTTGCGCGAGGCGTCGACGGAATACACCGCCTGCCGCACGCCGCTGGCCGGCGTCCCCTGTCGCGCGATCTGGATCACGACCGGCTGCCTCAGAATTTCATGGGCGAGCACCTGGATCTCCCCCGGCATGGTGGCCGAGAACAGGAGGGTCTGACGGTGCTGGGGGATGTTTTTGATGATCGCACGGACATCCGGAATGAATCCCATGTCGAGCATCCGGTCCGCCTCGTCGATCACCAGGACCTCGAGGCTTTTAAAACTCACATTCCCCTGCCGCATATGATCCAGCAAACGACCGGGAGTGGCGACGAGGATGTCGATCCCTCGGCGGAGCGCAAGCTCCTGCCGCTCGAAATTCACCCCTCCGAACACGACCCCGGTTCGCAAATGAAGATAACGGCCGTAGGTCCGGATGCTTTCGTCCACCTGCGCCGCCAGCTCGCGCGTGGGCACGAGCACCAGAACCCGAAGCGACGGCGAACGGCCTTCGCGCAGCCGGTGGAGGATCGGCAGCGTGAAACCGGCCGTCTTGCCGGTCCCGGTCTGCGCGCAGCCGATCAAGTCCTTCCCCGCGCGTATGGCCGGGATGGCCTGCTCCTGGATGGGGGTGGGCGCTTCATAATTTTTCGCCTTGACGGCGCGTAGTATTTCCGGGGCAAGCCCCAACTCTTCAAACGTCATTCCTTGTAACTCCTTTATATCCTGGGACCGCAGTCCCGTGCCTGTTTGCAAAAAAGCGACGGCGCATACGTAGCCCTGCATCATGTGAGGCAGAGTTCAGCTCGGCCGGACTTTTTGCCCTGATTGAAGAACCTTTTAGAAGAGTGATGGTCTATCGGTAGGTATTGATGGACCTGCTTCTTGAGGAGGGATCATCGTGGTTGGATACCGCCTCGTGGTTCGTCAAACTTTTGCCACTATAACACGGTCGGGATAAAAATAGCAAGCCCTAAATATCAAAAAAGGATGGGTCGGATTATACGGCCCCGTGATCCGGAAAAACTTGACAACCGGCCGGATTCATATTCTACTTAACGAGTATGTCGCCCATTTCAAATCAAGGGAGGACGGCCCTCGTCACCGGCGCCTCAAGCGGGATCGGGTATGAGCTCGGCCGGCTGCTCGCCCGGGACGACTACAATCTCGTCCTGGTGGCCAGGGACGGGGAACGACTTGAGGAAGCGGCCGAGGCGATCCGAAAAGAAGAGCCCAAAGTATCGATCAAAACAATCTCAACGGATCTCTCCGAACCGCGTGCGGCCGAGGCGATCATCCAGGAGCTTCGGAAGGAATCCATCAAGATCGATGTCCTGATCAACAACGCCGGATATGGGGTCTACGGGCGGTTCGCCGAAACGGCGTTGGATGAGGAAGTCCGGATGATGCAGGTCAACATGGTCAGCCTTACAGACCTGACCAAACGGCTGCTTCCGTACATGATTCAGAAGAAAGAAGGCCGGATTATGAACGTCGCCTCGGCCGGGGGCTTCGTGCCGGGACCTTTCTTCGCCGTCTATTATGCGACCAAGGCATACGTGCTGTCCTTGTCCGAGGCGCTGAACGAGGAGCTTCGCGGTACGGGCATCACGGTGACGGCGCTCTGCCCGGGCGCCACGGAGACAAAATTTCAGAATAGGGCCCGTGTTAAAAATACGATCCTTTACAAACCCTGGAAGATGATGGATGCCGGGACAGTCGCGCGGATCGGGTATCGCGGGATGATGAAGGGAAAGGCGGTCGTGATCCCCGGGCTGCTCAACAAGCTGATGATCTTCTCGACCCGGTTCGGCCCGAGAAGTTCCGTGGCCCGGCTGACCAGGTTCATTCAGGAAAATCGCAACACGAACTCACCGTTCTTCTAGGCCGTCACCCCCACCGTGACCTTCCGAAACCTCGCCGGCGCGGCGCCGTGGGACATCTCGGCCGTCTGACCGGGCTGGCCCTTTCCGCAGTTCACGACCCCCCAGAGCGTCCAGTGATCGCCGTTTGAGACCCCGTCGCAGGAGCCCCAGAATTCCGGCGTGATCCCCTGATAGGTGCAGTTCTTTAGCATCGCGCCGAGCTTTCCGTTTTTGATCTCCCAGCCGATCTCGCATCCGAACTGAAAATTGTACCGCATCTGGTCGATCGACCAACTCTTGTTCGTGCACATGAAAATCCCGTCTTTCGTGTCGGCGATGAGCTCCTCCGGCGTCCGGTCGCCCGGCATCAGGCTCAGGTTCGTGATCCGGATCATCGGGAGCGAGGCCCAGGAATCGGCGCGGCAGGCTCCGCGGCTGGACCCCCCGATCACCGGGGCGAATTCGCGGTTCGTGTGATACCCGACGAAGATCCCGTTCTGGACGATCGGCCAGCGCTGCGCGCGTACGCCGTCGTCGTCGTAACCGAAGGTCGAAAGCCCCCCCGGCACGGTCGAGTCGGCCATCAGGGTCACCCGATCCGAGCCGTAACGGAACTTCTTGTACTTCTCCAACGTCAGAAAACTCCGGCCGGCGTAATTTTCCTCCAGTCCGAGGACCCGATCCAGCTCCGAGGGATGGCCCATCGATTCATGGATTTGAAGCGCGAGCTGGGTCCCGTCCAGGATCAGGTCCTTCTTTCCGGAAGGGCAGGGCTTCGCGGTCAACAGCGCCACGGCCTCCTCGCGGGTCTTCTCGGCGTTCTCGATCAAGGCGAGTCCCATGACCAGCTCGTAGCCCATTCCCATGTACTGTCCCCCGAAGCTCATCGGGTAGGACCGCTTCTGGACCTCGCCGCCCTCGACGGCCGTCGCGGAATAACCCGCGCCGGTACGGGTCAGCGTCTGGTCGATAAAGGTCCCTTCGCTCGTCGCCAGCCACTGCCGCTCCCGTACGCACCCCACCGTGGACTCGGCGACCTTGATGCGGCGGTCTTTCCGGAGGATCTCATCGGTCCGAAACAGCAGGTCGAGTTTCTGGCTCACGGGAACTTTGAAGGGATCGATCACGACCGGGGTCTGCCATGCCGTGTCCACGACCTCTTCCTTCGAGAGACGCACCCGGTCTTTCTTCAATTTCGCGCTGGCCTTCGCGATCCGGCAGGCCTGGACGGCGGTCTTGCGGATATCTTCCTTCCTCAGGGACGGGCCGGCCGCGAAGCCCCAGGCCCCGTCCACGATCACGCGCACGCCGATCCCGAGCGATTCGTCCTGTCGGATATCGCCCAGCTCGCCGTTCCGGACGGTCAGATCCTCGACCGTGATGTGCAGGATCCGGATATCGGCGTACGACGCCCCGTGGCGTTTGGCGGCATTCAGTGCGATGGCGGTCAGGTCACGCATGGATTACACCTTCTTATGTAGGGGCGCACGGCCGTGCGCCCCTGCGTTCCAATTAAAATCGGGTCCCGCTCGAGAAATTAAACCCCCGGATCTTCGCGGCCGGGCAGACGATCCCCCCGCCCCAGAAGGCGTGGGCATAAACCGTCTCACGGCCGAGCGCCTCGACCTGATTGAAGGCCTTCACGACGCTCTCGGTGAAGCGGAAATTTTTCACGGGATGCCTGACCTTCCCCTTCTCGACCCAAAAAACGCCGTCCCGCGTCATGCCCGTGATCATCAAGGTCATGGGCTCGAGAATATTCGTGTAATGAAAATGGGTGATCAACAGCCCGCGATCGGTCGAGGCGACCATCTCGTCCACCGACGAATCGCCCCCGGCCAGCATCAGATTGAGCGGCATCGGGCCGTTGGTATTCGGCTGCGGCAACGCGTGGCCGGTCGATTCCGTTCCGGCCTCTTTCGCCGTCTTCCGGTCATGCACCACCGCCTTGGCCACGCCCCCGTCCACCAGAACGACGCGTTGACGCGGCATGCCCTCGTAGTCAAAATTCAGACCGAGCGTCTGGTGGTTGTAGACGTCGTCCACGATCATCACCTTCTCGCTCAAGATCTTTTGGCCCAGCCTTCCCGACACGAAGCTGCGGCCTTCCAGATACGGCAGCGCGCCGAAGCCGTCCCAGGCCATGAAGAGCAGCAGCTCCGCGACCGCGGCCGGCTCCAGGATCACGTCGTACTCCCCCGGCGGCAGGGCCCTTGGACGGCGACCGGCCAGGGCCTTTTCCAGGGCGACGGAGGTCAGGACCTCCGGATGGACGGCATGGATGTTCGGTTGAGTCGAGTCGGCCCATCCGGAGCTGTCGTCGGCCATGACCGTCACGCTAAAGCTCGCCGAGGTGTAATCGTTGTAGGCGAAGAGGCCGCTGGAATTCGCCAGGCCCACCGCCTGCATCCCGTGCGAGAAGATCCCGGCCGCAGTCGTCTTTTTTCTCCTGCAGAGCGAGACGGCGCGGCGGATCTGATCCACTTTTTCGTCCGGTGCGACGGCCAGCGTCGCCGGAACGGAATGGGAAAGGGGCTGGTAGGACTGGGGTTCCGGGAAGGTCAAAAGCGCGGGGTCTTCCGCCTGGACCGCCGCGATCGCGACGGCCTTCCTCACCGTCCGCTCCAGCGTGGCGCGGTCGAACTGATTGCAGCTGGCCCGTCCCTGGCGCCTCCCCTTTTGAACGCGGATCACCGCCTCGGCGTTCCCGGTATCGATGTGCTGGGAAACAATGTTGTTCCCGAAGCGGGTGAGGCCTTCCCGTTGCAGGGCAAACAGGATTTCGACGGCCGTTCCCTCGGCCAGCGCCGTCACCTCTTTTACGATGTCACGAAACCGGGATTCGTTCATATCGGGTCAGTGCGCCTCTTGTTCGGAGGGATGGTCCGGGGGCTCGTCGTGATGGTCATCATGATGTTCATTCGGCGGGACGGATTCGGGGTGAGAATCCCCGGCGGACGGCGCTTCATTCATCTCCATCCCGGGCATCTCTTCCATATTTCCCCCGTGGCCATGGCCGTGGCCGTGATGAACCTGTTTGGGGGAAAGCCAGCCATAGAGGGTCAGGCTCAGGAGGACGAGCCCGGTCAGGGCCCCCAGCGCCAGAACGCCCTTGCGGTCCTTCGGATCGCGGTTCAGTCCACGGTCCAGCAAGGGCACGATGAGAAAAAGCAGGAGCAGCAGCAGGGTGCTGTACAGGATCCCGGCCATCCCCAGAAAATTCTCGACGCCGTACTGCCACAAATAGATCCAGGGCGGTTTCACCCCGGTCGCCTCGGACGTGGCCGCGGGCCCCAGCGACGCGGGAACGATCGCGGCGAGGATCGCGACCAGGCCATAGAAGATGAGGCTGAAGCGGACGATCCCGAGGAGGTGTTCGGTAAAGGTCCCGGTCAGCTCGGCCTTCGGGACCTCGGGCATTTTGGAATGCGGTCCCCGCGGAAGGGGCGAGATATTGAAGACATGGATCAGATAGAAATGGCCGACGACCAGAAAAATCAAAAGCAGCGGGGCCAGCGTGACATGAAAGCTGTACATCCGGACATTCATCGAGACGCTTTGGGTCAGGCCTTCCCCCAGCAGGGTGCCGAGGGGCCCCAGGAGGCCCACGACGAACTGGAAATGCTCCAGCGCCTCGGACCCCTCCTGGTCCCATTTGATCACGGTGCCCGAAAAATAGGACAGCATCGTGGCGGTGAAAAACAGCGCCGTTCCAAAATACCAGGTCAGGATGCGCGGGGCCTTGTAGGATCCGCTGTAGAAGACCCGGAGAAGGTGCGCGCACATCGAAAGGATAACGGCCTGCGCCGTCCAGTAATGAAAGGACCGGAGCCACCGTCCGCCGCTCACCTGCTCCGCGATGTAATGGACGCTGCGGTTGGCCTGGTCCGGCTGGGGGTTGAAAAATTGGGCCAGGATCAGGCCGGTCAGAAACAGAATGGAAAATCCCGTCAGCGTGATTCCGCCGAGGCAGTAGCCGAGATTTTTCGCGTGGGCCGGGACCGGAAAGGAGAGGCGGCTCAAGCGGGTCCATTGATCCAGCCGATTCCAGAGACTGCCGTTCGACATGCGACCTCGAATCGATCAGGCTGCGGTACAAGAGTGTCGATTTTACTTGAACGGAGAGTGTTTGTCAAAGCAGCGAGCAAAGCGAGCGAGAGGGGGAGGCTCCATCCGGCTTTGCCGGGGGAGGGGGCGACGCGAGCCCCTACAGACGGTCAACCGTTTGTCAAAAATCAGCCGTTCTTTGCGCACCGGAAGCCCAGATCCCCGAAACTGAACCCCGGGTCATAATAAAGACGATAGGACGCCCGCGCCTCGTGCGCGGTGATTTCCTGCGCTTCATCCGCGTGCTGATGGCCGAAACCCTGGGTCCAGGATTTTCCGCGGATCACTTTGAAACGCTGTCCGTAATTGTCGGAGGGACGCGTATTGCCCGGATACGGTTGATACCAATCCGCCGTCCATTCCCAGACGTTCCCGACCAGATCCTCCACGCGATACGGACTTTCCCCCTGCGGAAAGGACCCGACCGGCCGCGGGCCGTCCGAGAGCAGGTTGGCCTTCCGTGCGTCGAACGCATTTCCCCACGGGTAGATCAACCCCTTGGGTCCGCGCGCGGCCTTTTCCCATTCGGACTCGGTGGGGAGGCGTTTTCCGGCCCACAGGCAGTACGCGGCCGCCTCGTACCAGGTCACATCGGTCACGGGATAACGATCCAGGCCCGCAGGATAAGTCCCGCCCTTCCAGGACTCGGGAGCTTGCGCGCGCCGCGCGCGGACAAAGTCCGCGAAGTTCTGATTCGTCACCTCGGTGCGGTCGAGGTAGTACCCCGGGAGGGTGACGGCATGCGCCGGCCCCTCGTCTTCAAACCAGGGCTTGGTCAGACCCAGATCGATGCTCCGTCCCTGGACATCTTTTTCGTCGCTTCCCATCGTGAAGGGGCCGGAAGGGATCCAGATCATCCCGGAAGGCGGCCACGAGCAGGAAAACGAGCCGATCGACACTCCGATGAAACAAAGGATCCGGAAAACGTATTTGGGATGGGTTGAATGTCGAGACGATTTCATCATGACGGGCGTATAGGATCATAGCAATTCCCACGGGATTAAATCAATGCGGGCCCGCCCCGCCTATCGGGGCGACTAGGGCATCAGGCCAAACGCAAGGATCGATGGCGTGGATACTTTCATGTTCAATGGCCGCGGCCCCTCGCAGCGATGACGCGTAAACGAAGAGAATTATATATCAGGATCGGAAAAACGGGAATCGCTGAGGACGGAAGGGAACCGACTCAGGGGTGCTGACGGGGCGACGGGTGTGAGTGGTCTTCACCGGTTGCATCGGATCCCGGTCCCGATCCTCCCAGCGAAAGGAAGAGCTGCACCGTGTCCAAGTAACGCTGCGCCTGGGCGCGCACATAGCCGAGGCGGGCCTGCTGATACAGCCGCTCGGCGTCGAGAACCTGCAGTACGCCCACGTTGCCTTCGCTGTAGCTCTCGCGCGTCAGATCCAGATTCTCGCGCGCGGCATCCTGGGCGTGGGCCTGGGCATTGAGCTGTTCGGCGTCGTGGTCGAGCGCCTGCAACGAGTCGGCCACCTGACCGAACGCCGCCAGAACCGTTTGTTCGTAATTCGCCGCGCTGGCATGCATGGCGTCCATCGCGGCTCTCCGTTCCGCGCGCCGCGTGCCGCCGTCGAAAAGCGGCGCGAGAAGCCCCCCGGTATAACTCCACACGTTGCTCCCGCGATCGAACAAATGGTCGAAGTCGACCGCCTGTTGGCCGGTCGATGCGGTGAGATTGATGCGAGGATAAAGATTGGCGGTGGCCACGCCCACGGCCGCCGTGGCCGCGTGCAACTGGGCCTCGGCCGCCAGGATGTCGGGCCGCCGGTGCGCGAGTTCCGACGGCAGGCTTACCGGAAGCTCCCGAGGCAAGGTCAGGTGCGACAGGTCGAGTTCGGGCAGGGCAACGCCGGCCGGAGGCCGCCCCAGGATGATCGCCAGGGCGTGCTGCGCCAGATCCAGTTCCTGGCGCAGAGGCGGCAACAGAGTCGTGTCGCTGGCGAGCTGGCTGTCCGCGGTCACGATATCCAGATGGGATACGGACCCCGCGTCAAAGGCGACCTGCACAAGGTTCAGGTTTTCCCGGTCCTCATCCAGGATGGCCTCAACGGTGGCGATCTGAGCCCGGAGCTCGGCGATCTTCAGCGCCTGCAGGACCGCGTGGCCGGAAACGGCGAGATAGGCCGCGTCGAGCTGGTTTCGCTGGTAGTCGGCGATCGCATATTGCTGTTCGACCGAGCGCGCGAAACCTCCCGTATAGTCGAGCGCGTAACTGACCGTCGCTCCGACCGCGAAATAGGTAAACGGCGGCGGTTTGGGCAAGGGACCGAGGAACTCGGCGCCGTATTTCTGCCTGCCGGCTCCGGCGGTGAGACCGACCCGGGGAGCCAGGGTCCCCCCTTGCGCGGCAGCCAGTTCCTGGGCCTGCGCGAGCGTGGCCGCCGCCGCGACGAGCGTGCGATTGCCCTCCAGAGCCCGCTTGACGACATCATCGAGCGCGTCCGACTGGAACAGACGCCACCAATCGCGGCGGAGTTGTTCTCCCGGCACCACGCGCTGCGCGGAATCGTCTTCGGGCTTCGCGGCCTCGCCGGCCAGCGGCTGCGGCGTGTAGCGATCGGCCCGCGGGGGCGCGGGTCGCGCGAAATCAGGGCCCACGGCGCACCCGGCGAGCGTCGCCGCGGCGACGGCCGAGGCCAGCATCCTGCCGAATCCCCCCCGCGTCATTCGATCACTCCCGGCTCGGGATTTTTTTCCGGCCCCCCGCTGCGAAGCAGCACGACCAGCGGAATGGCGCAAAGCGTGAGCACCAGCATCAATTTGAAGTCATTGTTGTAGGCGATCATCGCGGCCTGACGGCTGACGCCTTCGTTGAGCATAGCCAGGTCGGGGGGTGTCGACCATGCCATCGGCGACGGCGCGATCCGCACGCCGCCGAAAGGCGTGATCTGTTCGGCGAGCCGCGAATGCATCATTTGCGTATTTCGCGTCAGAAGGGTTTCCACGCCAGAAATACCGATGCTGCTGCCGAGATTACGGATGAGACTGAACAACGCCGTCCCTTCGTTGCGAAATTTCGGCGGCAGCGTTGCAAAGGTGATCGCCGAAAGCGGCACGAAGACGAGTCCGGTGCCGAGCCCCTGCGTGAAGCCCGACCATGCCACCAGCGAACGATCCATCTGCAGGTAGAAATCCGTCATCTGCCACAGCGAAAACGCGGTGAGACCGAAGCCCGCGGCGATGAGGAGCCGTGTGTCGACCTTTCCCATCATCCGGCCCACCAGGACCATGGCCACAAGAGTGCCGATGCCCCGCGGCGCGGTGACCAGACCGGTCAGGACGACCGGATAATTCAAAAGGTCCTGCAGCAAGGGCGGCAGCAGCGCCAGCGTCGCAAACAGCACGGCGCCCACCATGAAAATGAACACGTTGCCCGTCAGAAAATTGCGGTCTTTGAAGAGGGCCGGGCTCACGAACCGGGGCTTGTCCGTCGTAATCATGTGCACGACGAACAGATAAACCGAGACGCCGGCCACGATGGCCTCGATCCATATCTCGGGGGAATTGAACCAGTCCTGGATCTGGCCGCGGTCGAGCATGAGCTGAAACGCGCCGATGGCCAGACTCAGCACGGCAAAACCGAAGAAATCGAACCGGGATTTCCGATTCGGAGTCTCCGGCATAAACCCCAGAATACCGAGGAAGGAAAGAATGCCGAACGGCAGGTTGATGTAAAACACCCAGCGCCAGTTGTAGTTCTCGGTCAGCCAGCCGCCGAGCGCCGGGCCGAGGATGGGTCCGATGGTGATGCCCATGACCCAGATCGCCATCGCCTTGCCGTGTTGCTCGGGCGGATTGATGTCGAGCAGCACGGCTTGCGACATCGGGATCAGCGCCGCTCCGAAGAGCCCCTGAAACACCCGGGCGAGTATGATCTCGGGCAGCGACTGAGCCAATCCGCACAAGGCGGATGCGACGGTGAAACCCACCACCGAAATCAGGAAGACTCGCCTGCGCCCGACCTGTCCCGCCAACCATCCGCTCAACGGGGTCATAATGGCGGCGGCGATGATGTAGGAGGTCAACACCCACGCCATTTGATCCTGCGTCGCCGACAGCGTGCCCTGGATGCGCGGCAGCGCCACATTGGCAATGGTATTGTCGAGGGCCTGCAGGATCGAGGCCAACATCACGGACAGCGTGATGAGCATCCGGTGCGGCGCCCGGACGGGTTCGCCTCCTATGGCCGCAGATGTATTCACTTGACTCCGGTAGAAGCGCTGGCCGGAGTCGCCTCGGCCGGCCCGAAAAGATGGCGCCGATACCCGGTATCGACGCTGACATTGGCGCTCAGTCCGCCCTGCAGCGGATAGGACGAATCGGGATGTTCAAGTTCTACGCGCACGGGCAATCTTTGGACCACCTTGACCCAGTTCCCCGTCGCGTTTTCGGGTGGCAATACCGAGAACTGCGAACCGGTCCCCGGACTGACGCTGGCCACCCGACCCTCGAAGGTTTTGCCGGGATAGCTGTCGATTTTGACGCGGGCCGCCTGGCCGGCCCGCACGTGGGTCAGTTGGTCTTCCTTAAAATTCGCCTCGATCCAGACGTCTCCGGTTGACACCAGCGCAAACACCGGCGCAGAGGCGTTGATATAACTGCCCACCTGCAGTTGCTCGACGCGCGTGACGACGCCGTCGCCGGGCGCCGTGACGATGGTGTAGGATAGGTTGAGCCTGGCTCGGTCGAGCAGGGCCTGTGCCTGCTGCACCATGGGATGCCGGTCCGGGGCGATGTCCGGGTTCCCGCCCAGGCTGGCGGCCACGGCGTTGACCTGTTGCTGCGCGCCCGCAACCTGGGTGCGGGCTTCGTCAAGCGCGTGCTGCGCACGGTCGACCTGTAACTGCGACGCGATGCCGGAAGCGAGCAAGCGCCGCTGCCGTTCGTATTCATGCTGCTGGAACGCCAGTGTATCCTGCGCCGATGTGAGTTCGGACCGGCGTTGCCGGTAGGTCGCCTTCAACGACTCGATCTGAAGCCGGGCCGCGGCCAACTGCGCACGGGCCTCCTCGACCGCGATGCGGAACGGTGCGTCGTCGAGGCGAAACAGCACGTCGCCCTTGCGCACGGACTGGTTGTCGCGCACGGCAATCTCCCGCACCCGTCCGGCGATGTTGGCGCTGATGGCCACACGCGCGGTCTGTACGTAGGCGTCGTCGGTGGCCTCAAATCTTCCTCCGGTAAGATAGAAGAAGCCGGCGAGGGCGGCGAGGACGGTCGGTCCGAACACCATCAACGGAAGGCGCAGACGCTGTAGCCGGTCCGGCGATGGCGGCTGCGGCGGGGCGCCGATTTCCTCGTCCTTTACGTTCGTTGCATCCATGGTCACTTTCTCCTTTGGGTTTTGCGGGAACGGCCCGACCCCTTGGCGGAGGCCGGTTTCGTTTGCATGTCCGCGACCGTCTCCGGGGACGTGATGGGCCGGTCCTCGAGCGCGCAAACATTGCGGTGCATCCGTTCCAGCAGACCCATGAAAGCCTCCCGGTCCTCTCGATTGATGCCGGAGAAGGTCTCGGCGCGAGTCAGCTCGGCCAGGCGCCAGATCTTGTCGAGGAGTGTCCGGCCCTTCCCGGTCAGGTAGAGGCGGCGCGCTCGACGGTCCGCCGGATCCGATCGCCGTTCGATCAGGCCGTCGGCCTCCATGCGATCGAGGATGCGGACCATCGTCATCTGTTCGACATCGGCGAGTTCAGCGAGCTTCGCCTGACTGACACCCTCGTTGTTCTCAAGACGGACCAGCGCCTTGCACTGCGGAAGGGTCAGAGAAATCCCGCGCGCCCGCTGCTCGAAGCGAAGCACATACCTATGGCTTACGTCCTTGAGAAGAAAACCGAAGTTGCGTAGTCGATTCATCGATGGCCCCTGATCCCCGTTTGATATCATTATTTATAATATCATTTGTTATTATTCCACGCCCTACCTTATTTGTCAAGCCGGCTTCCGGCGGGGACGCGGCTTTAAGAAATTTTGGCCGCCCCTCTGCGTTGAACGGCCAGCGTTGCAAATTCATGGGCGATGTGCCATCCTATTTGAAAAACTCCGGCCTTCCAGCCGGGGATTGCGCCCGCCACACGGATTCATCATGGACTTATTTGACGCCAAAGAACCCACAGGCCCTCCGCCTCCTCTCGCGGAGCGGATGCGGCCGAACAATTTAAACGAGTTCGTCGGACAGGAGCATCTGGTCGGCCCGGGCCATTTTCTATCCACCGTGCTTCAATCCGACCATCCCCCCTCGATCATCTTCTGGGGCCCGCCCGGCTCCGGCAAGACGACCCTCGCGCGGATCATCGCGCAGGCCACGAAATGCCACTTCGTATTTTTCTCGGCCGTCCTGGCCGGCGTGAAAGAAGTGCGGGAGATCGTGGCCGAGGCGAAGGCCCGGAAAAAATCTGAAGGCAAGCGGACGATCCTTTTTGTAGACGAGATCCACCGTTTCAACCGGAGCCAGCAGGACGCCTTCCTTCCGCACGTCGAGGACGGGACGATCATCCTCATGGGCGCCACGACCGAGAATCCCAGCTTCGAGGTCAACGCGCCGCTGCTATCCCGCTGCCGCGTGCTGGTGCTGAAACCCCTCGACCCGGACCATATCGTCCGCGTCCTCAAACAGGCCCTCACCGATACGGAGCGCGGACTGGGTAAGATGGCGATCGATGTGACGCCGGAACTCTTAAACGAGATGGCCGACTGGGCCGAGGGGGACGCGCGGCGCGCGCTCAATCTCCTCGAAGCGGCCGTCTCGCTCTGCCCCGAAAAAAACGGGAAGCGGCATCTGACCGAGAAAGAGGTCCGGGAGGCGGCCCAGAACCGCCTGCTCCTTTTCGACAAGGACCGCGAGGAGCATTACAACGTCGTCTCGGCCTTCATCAAGAGCATGAGGGGCAGCGATCCGGACGCCGCGGTCTACTATCTGGCCCGGATGCTCGAGGCCGGGGAGGACCCCCTCTTCATCGCGCGCCGGATGGTGATCTTCGCGTCGGAGGACGTCGGAAACGCCGATCCCCGGGCGCTGCCGATCGCGGTCGCCGCGCTGCAGGCCTTTCACGCCGTCGGCCTTCCGGAGGGGTGGATCCCCTTGAGCCAGGCCGCCACCTACCTTGCTTCGGCGCCGAAGAGCAACGCGAGCTACATGGCGTACAAGAAAGCGGCCAAGGCCTCAAAGGAGCACGGAAGCCTTCCCGTCCCGCTTCACCTGCGCAACGCCCCGACCCGCCTGATGGAAACACTCGGATACGGGAAGGGCTATCAATATCCGCACGATTTTCCGGATCAGGTTGCGGGACAGGACTACCTTCCCGATCGGCTATTAAAAGATCGGTATTACGAGCCCAAGGAGGTCGGACACGAAAAAGAAATCAAAAAACGGCTCGACGAAATCCGCGAGAAAAAGAAAAAAATCCGCAAAGAACAATGACGACGCCGACCGCTGGCTCGAGATCGGCGTCGAGTGCGATCCGGCCGCCGGCGATGGCGTCGCCGAGCAACTTGGACCTTACGGCGAAGGCGGGGCCGTGGTCGAGTTGCGGCCGGAGGGAGCGGCCCGGCTTTCAGATAACCCGGTTGCTTCTTCGGTTTGGGTCAAGATTTATCTTCCCGCCGCCGTTTGGGACCGGAAACGTTCCCGCGTCGAGCGAGCGCTGCGGGATCTTCGGAAGGAATATCCGATTTCGGAAACCCGGACGCGCACGTTGGGCCGGGAGGACTGGACGGAGCAATGGAAGAAGGGTTATCAAATCCGGAAGGTCGGGCGACGGATCGTAATCGTGCCTTCCTGGAAAAAGTACATCCCCAAGGAGAGCGAGATCGCGGTAACGATGGACCCCGGCATGGCCTTCGGGACCGGGCTTCATCCCACGACGCGGCTCTGCCTGAGGGCGCTTGAAAAATATCTTAAGACCGGCCAGCGTGTGCTGGACGTCGGGACGGGCTCCGGGATTCTCGCCATCGCGGCCGTGAAACTCGGCGCGGAATCCGTCGAGGCGCTCGACATCGAGGCCGCCGCGATCGACGCGGCCAGGCGGAATGCGGCCGAAAACGGGGTCGCCGGTCGCGTCAAGCTTCATCTTGGAACGCTGAAAGAGCTCGGCGCGAAGATCCCTCCCGCGGATCTGGTCCTGGTCAATATCCTCGCTTACACCATCATCCGGATGCTCCCCGAATTGAAGTCAAAGCTCCGCCCCGGCGGCCGTCTCGTCACGGGCGGGATCCTGGCCGAGTTCCGTCCCGACGTCGAGGCCGCGTTAAGGCAGGAAGGCTTCGAGGTCATCGAAGCGCTCCAGGAAGAAGACTGGGTCTCCCTCGTCGCG
>DATKAN010000005.1 GCA_035498035.1 Nitrospiria bacterium | reverse complement strand
CTGGTTCTGCAATCCTTCGAGTCGATTGCGAATCCTTTGTTGTCGGAAAGCATCGCCCGAAACGATCGGTCGCAACTCGAGAAACTGTACAAGATTCTTTTGCGGTGGGCCTTGACCCTTTCATTTCCGATTTTTCTCGTGGTCGCGCTTTTACCGAAAGAACTTCTTGCTCTATTCGGTGAGAACTTCGAAGGCGGCGCCCTGTGCCTGGTGATTCTGGCGATCGGGCAAATCGTGAACGCCGGAACGGGTTCCGCCAATAACATCCTCCTGCTGGCCGGTCACACCCGCTTGGTGATGTGGAACACGTTGTTTGCCGGGATTCTTCAAATCGCGTTGAACCTGGTTCTCATTCCCCGGTATGGAATCGTTGGCGCCGCCATCGCGGCGAGCGCCAGCCTTGTGCTGATCAACATCGTCAGGATCGTCCAAGGATTCCTCCTGCTCGGCGTTCAGCCCTATGAATGTATCGTCTGGAAGCCCGTCGCTGCAGGAATCGGAACGTCCGTGGTCGTCGTGTTGCTTAAGGAGGGGTTGCCGGTTCAAAACCCTTTCCTGTTGGTGTGCGCGGTTGCCGCGTCCTACTTCGCCTTTCTGGTCGCTCTGGGCCTGGGTGAGGAAGATATTGTGGTCCTTCGCGGGGTGAGACAGCGGATTCAACGGATGGTCGGGGTAGCGGGATGAAAGAAATACAATCGCAGCGTGCAATCGACAAGACGGTTTCGCCGGTCGGAACAACGGTCGCGATGGTGACCTACAACTGGCTGTCTTCAGGGGGCGGCGTGTCCAAGTATGTCTTCACTCTGACGAGCCGACTACAGAAACAGGAGGGTTTGCGGGTCACGGTTGTCGCGGCCGATCCTCGCGCAGCCGAAAGAGGCGTGGACGTCAGCGGCGAGGGAATCGGTCTGGCGTGGAACACGCTAAAGGCCCTCTGGAGGATTCGCCCCGACGTCATTCACTGTCACGGCCATATCTGGATGGGCGCGGCTTCGGCTTTTTACAAATGGTTGAGAGGCCATCGGTCTGTTTTGATATACACTATGCATACAAAGCTCGATTCGCCAGAAAAGGAATTGTCACGATTGTCCTCTGTCCCTCGCTTGGTGATGCGGGTCCGCTTGGCGATACGTCGGGCACTGCATGCTGTGATCATACGGCAGTGCGATACGGTGACCGCTGTTTCGAAGGCGATGGCCGATGATCTGATGGTGATTGAGCGGGTAAAACCTCGCACGACGATCGAGATCATACCGCCCGGGGTGGAAATCAGCGAACCGCATCTGAAAGAGGTTCAATCGTTTCGCGAACAGCATCAGTTGATCGGGAAGTTTCCGATTATCGTATCGATCGGAATCTTTCACCACGATTGGAAGGTCGAGGGACACAAACGTCTCATTTCCGCCTTGGTGATTCTCCGAAAGCAGTACCCCTGCATTCGGTTGATCATCGTCGGGGACGGTCGGCTTCGTGAGCGGGTCGAGCGCTACGTGGCGGAGGTAGGTGCGTGCGACGAAGTCATCTTCACCGGCTATCTGGATTCCCCGGGGCTGGCTCTGGCCGTTGCCGATGTGTACGGACATCTTGCGTTGAACGAAGCGTTTGGCATCGCGATCGTCGAAGCCATGTTGTACCGGAAGCCGGTCGTGGCGGCCAATGCGGGAGGGATTCCGGAGGTGATCGAGCATCAGAAGACGGGCGTCCTCGTCGACCCGAAACCCGATGCGGTGGCCGGCGCGATTCAGTGGGTGCTGGAGGACGCGCGCCGGGGCAAGAGGCTCGGGGAACGTGCCCGGCGAGTTGCCTTGACGTCCTACACGTGGGCGTCGGCGGCCGACCGCTTCGTGGCGTTGTACCGGGGAACCGCAGCGGTCGCGGAAGAGCCGGCCCGGCGCGTCGGGTCAGTCCGATGAAGCTCGTCGTGTTGACCACCATCATGACCCCCTACCTCTCGCCGCTGTTTGCCGAGCTCGACACGCGGGTGGACCGCTTCGTCGCGTTGCTGATGGCGGAGCGGTCGGAGGATCGACATTGGGACTTGGCGCCATCCGGATTTGCCTCTCGCGTCTTGCCCGGCCTGCATTTCAGACCCCCCGGTCGTTCCGTATCGATCCACGTCAACTACCGCGTGATCAGAACGCTGCGGACCCTCGATCCCGATGTGGTCGTCAGCGGAGGGTTTGCCCCCGCGAACATCGCGGCGCTGCTCTATTGCAAATTATTTCGCAAGGTATTCATCGGCTGGGGGGAACTCACGTTGCAGGGTGAGGCGGAATCGTCGCGTCTAAGGCGATTGATCCGTCGAGGGTTTGGGGCATGGTCCGACGGGGCGATCGCCTCATCCGGCGCGGCGAGGGAAGCCTTCCGGCAGTATGGCGTCTCCGAGGACCGCATTCTCACCACCGTGATGCCCGTCGATGTAGACCATTTTCACGCCGTGGCGAGCGCGTTCCGAAGCACGCAGGAATTCGAGATGCTTCGAAGACGGTACCGCAACCCGATCCTCATATCCGTGGGCCAGATCATCCCCCGTAAGGGATACCGGGAGCTGTTTGAAATCTATCGGCGCCTCCTCGAGGCGGGCCACAAACCCTCGTTGCTGATCTTCGGGGAGGGCCCGGACCGCCCGTACTACGAAAGGCTTGCGCGCGACCTGGGCTGGGATCACGTGCATTTCCATGGTTTCGTGTCCCCTGAGGAGTTGCCCAAGTGGTTTGCCCTCGGAGATGTCTTTATCTTCCACACTCTCTTTGACCCCTTTGGGGCTGTGCTCGGTGAAGCGATGGCCGCTGGATTGCCGGTGGTATCCTCGATCCACGCCGCGGCGACCCACGAATTGGTAGAGGACGGCGTGACGGGGTTTTGTATCGACCCCAGAGAGGCGGACGCATCGGCCGCCGTGATCATCAAGGTGCTGACCCTGAGCTTGGAAGAACGGCTCGCCATGGGCAACGCGGCTTACACAAAGGTCAGGCGTTACGACCCCAGGACGTCAGCGATCGCGATCGTTCAGTTCCTGACATCCGTCCTCAATGGCGTAGGCAGGCCCCTGCGCGAGGGGACCGAGAACAGCCCGCCGGTCCGTCATGATTGAGGAGCGAAATCGCCCCAACGTCTTGATCATCGGACCCACGCCTCCGCCTTACCACGGCGTGGCGGTTGCGATGCAGGTGTTATTGGGTTCCGCATTGCGCGAGCAGTATGCCCTGACGCATTTGGATATCTCGGACCGACGCGGAATCCGCCACGTCGATCAACCGGATCTCCACGACGTCGTGCTGTTCTGCCGCCAGTGGAGCAATTTCATGGTATTGCTCCTCTGGGAGCGGCCGAAGCTGGTCTACCTACCGCTTTCCCAGTCCACTGTGGGATTTCTGCGTGACAGTTTCTTTCTCTGGCCTGCCGCTCTGCTGCGCTGCCGGATTCTTATCCACCTTCACGGCAGCCACTTCAGGCAATGGTATGAGCGCCTGGGGAATCCATTAAAAGCCTACGTCCGATGGACCCTTCGAACGGTCACTCGAGCGATCGTCTTGGGGGAGTCGCTGCGTGGCGTCTTTAAGGGGTTGGTTCCCGCGGACCGAATCTCCGTGGTGCCCAATGGTATTGAAGGCGGGAATGATCATCCACGCGGCAAGCGGGATCCGGCGCGCCAACGGTATCGGCTGCTGCATCTGAGCACCCTCAGCCGCCAGAAAGGGGCACTGGTTGTGCTCGCCGCCATTCCACTGGTAATTCAAAAAAGACGGGACGTCGAATTTATTCTGGCCGGGGACTGGCTGCGCGAGGAGGACCGGATGGCGGCCGAATCCCTGATTCAACGGGAAGCGTTGGAGGGGTATGTCAAGTATACGGGCCCGGTGGCCGGTGATCGAAAAGAGCGGCTCTATCAGTCGGCCGATTTGTTTCTCTTTCCGGGAATTCAGCCCGAGGGCCAGCCGCTGGTATTGCTCGAAGCGATGGCAGCGGGATTGCCGGTGTTGTTCACCAACCAGGGATGTATCGGAGAAACTGTGATCCAACGAGAGAACGGTCTTCAAGTGGAGGTCGATGATCCGGCGGACCTGGCATCAAAAATTCTCTGGTGTCTGGATCATCCTGAAGAAATGCAGGCGATGGGCGTTCGAGGCCGCATCCGATATGAAGCCCACTACACCGACGAACAGTTCAAAAAACGGATGGCGGATGTCGTCTGGAAGACGCTGGCGGATGAACGATGAACACCCGTGACTCGGTGCGGGATTATTTCGATCGTGTAGCCGACCATTTTGCCGCGAATTATCGCAAGGAAGATGCGTTTGAAGAACGTCGACGTATCTGGCATTGCATGATAGAAGAAAACCTTTCCCGTCTCAAGGATGGAGGGCTTTGTTTCGACATGGGATGTGGAGACGGATCGCTGAGTCGTCCGGTGGTCGCTCTCGGGTATCAAACGATCGGCATTGATCAAAGCGAGAACATGCTAGCCCTGGCCCGGCGCCAGTGTGAGGGGAACGGGCCGGTCCCATCTTATATTCAGGCGTCTCTTCCCCTTCCCCAGGATCTTTTGGAGAAATATCGCGATACGGCCGGACTGATTCTCTGCTCGAGCCTCCTTGAATATCTTGATGATTATGAGCGAGCATTGATGCAGTTTCATGGAATTTTACGAAAAGGCGGCCGGTTGATCCTTTCCGTTCCAAACAAGGATGCTCTCTACCGGATGGGGGAACGAGTCCTTCGGTTCGTCCTCACGTCCCGAAATTCGTACCTGAAATATCAGAGGCACCAATTTCGTCCCGCCTCTCTCCGATCGACGATGGGGCGTCTTGGTTACACCCTGGTGCACGAGCAGTATTTCGCACTGCCGATACAGAGGTACAGTTCGAAATTATTTGGAAATTTCCGGGGTAGACGGCTGGCCACGCTGTATCTTCTGGTGGTTGAAAAATAACCTTTTAAATTTAAAAGAGTTAACAGAGATTTTACATGACCTTGATTAAGCCGTGATTGACAACATGTTAAACCTTTTCTACAAATGGCGTGTTGCAGCCGAAAGTCCGGTTTCCCGGGCACATCGTGATTGATAGGACCCTATGAAGCAGATCGTTCAAAATTACAGAACCGGCCTGTTGAAGGTCGATCAGCTTCCCGCTCCGGCGTTGCGTCCCGGAGGCGTTTTGGTGGCCAATCGTTTTTCTCTGATCAGCGCCGGAACGGAGAAATCCACCGTACAAATGGCGCAAAAAAGCTTGGTGGGAAAGGCCGTCGAGCGGCCGGAATTGGTTCGAAAGATGCTGAATCAAGTCCGGAAAAACGGCCTGGTCGAAACGGTGCGGATGGCCTTCGATCGGCTCGATTCTCCGGCCGCGCTCGGGTACAGCTGTGCCGGTGTTGTACTCGGGGTGGGGGAAAATCTGAACGGGTTTTCGGTGGGCGAGGGCGTGGCCTGCGCGGGACAGAATTATGCCTCGCATGCCGAGGTCGTTTACGTGCCCAAAAAACTCTGCGTTAAAATTCCGTCCGGAGTTGATTTTGAGGACGCCTCTTTTGTGGCCCTGGGTGCGATCGCGCTTCAGGGAATCCGCCAAGCTGAGCCATGTTTGGGTGATCGGGTGGCGGTGATCGGTCTTGGGCTTTTAGGTCAGATCACCGTCCAGATGTTAAAAGCTTCGGGTTGTCTCGTGCTGGCTTCGGATCCGGATTGGAAGAAACTTGAGATGGCCAAGACATTCGGTGCGGACGCAGTGGCGGTTCCCGAAGAGTTGGACGAAGCCGCGGCCGCTTTTTCATGCGGATATGGCGTCGATATCGTGCTGATCACGGCCGCCACGAAGGAGAACGGTCCGATCGAGGTCGCCGGAGAGATTTCTCGAAAGAAAGGCCGCGTGGTGGTGGTGGGGGCGGTCGGGATGTCTATTCCGCGTGAGCCTTACTACCGGAAGGAGCTGGAATTGCGCTTCTCAACTTCGTACGGACCGGGGCGCTACGATGATCGCTACGAAGAAAAGGGTCACGACTATCCCTACGGCTATGTTCGGTGGACCGAAAACCGGAACATGGAGGCCTTTTTATCGCTGCTTCAGCAAGGGAGACTCCGTGTCAAGGACCTGGTGACGCACCGCTATCCGATTGATGAAGCCGGGCGGGCTTATGAACTGATGATGGAAAATCAGGAGCCTTATCTTGGAATCTTAATCTCCTACCCTCCGGATACGCCGTTGACGAGCAACCGCGTCATTGAAGCAAGTCCGTCGCTGCCCTTAGAAAAGCTCAACTTGGGGATCATCGGCGCGGGCCGCCACGTAAGGGATCGACTGCTCCCGGAACTTCTCAAGATGAAAGAGCTCCGGCTACGCGGGATCTGTACGGCCTCCGGAATCCATGCCAAGGCCCTGGCCGAGAAGACGAAAGCGGCTTACAGCACCACCGATTACTACGAAGTGTTGAAAGATCCTTCGGTGAACGCGGTCCTGATCGGGACGCGTCATGATCTCCATGGGACGTTGGTGGTCGAGGCGCTCGAAGCAGGAAAGCATGTTTTCGTCGAAAAGCCCCTCTGCCTTACGGAAGAAGAGCTGGACAGAATCGGTTCCATTTATGAAGTGAAGGCTTCTATGGGTTTGCATCTGGCGGTGGGATTTAACCGACGCTTCTCTCCCCACGCGGATCGGGCCAGGGAATTCTTTAAGGATCGCAAAAATCCCTTGGTGATGGTGTATCGGGTGAATGCCGGTTTCCTCCCCGCGGAGCACTGGGCCCAGGATCCTGATATCGGGGGCGGCCGCATTGTGGGTGAAGCCTGTCATTTTGTGGACTATATGCAATCCTTGTGCGGTGCCCCCCCTGTCTCCGTTCACGCACGAAGAATCGGCCGTCACGACTCTGGAACAACGGATGACCAGTCTATTCTTTCCTTCACGTTTGAAGATGGATCGATAGGCACCGTTGTATATACCGCAGGGGGAAATACATTGCTGGCCAAGGAACGCTTTGAGGTCTTCGGCGGTGGGAAGTCTCTCGTCATGGACGACTTTATGCGTTCGGATTTCTACGCTGACGGAAAAAAGACGAGCTTTAAATCGGGCGGGCAGGACAAAGGATTCCATGCTGAAATGATCCGGTGGGTCCAGAGCGTGGTTCGGGGCGAAGCTCCCGTGATGTCCTTCGGTCAGATCCAGGCGGTCACGCGCGCCTGTTTCCTGGCCGTGAGAAGTCTTCGGACGGGGCAGGTCTACGATGTTTAAGAGCGATGCGATGCCTTCGGGGGAAGATTTCCGGTGGTACGTCAAGCGGCTTAAGGTGATGAGCCCGTTCGAGATCGTGTCCCGGATCGCCGAGCAGTGTTCACTGAAGGCGATGGAGGTGAAATACAAGATGCGGCCGGCACACGCGCATCCCTTTCGTTACGACATTCATCGCTTCGGTTTCTGCACCGGATCCGAGCCCAGACTTCCGGAGCTTCCCTGGTCGTTTCCACAGGATGATTCTACAATCCAGGATCTTCTGGCCGGATCGTGCAAGGCGCTGGGTTATCCATGGACCTGGAGGCCGGATCCGTCGGTCTGGCACGAAGCGCCGGACACGGGAAAACGGTGGCCTCAGATTTTTTTCGGTTCCATCCCCTACCGAAACGGAAACCCATACGGGGATGTTCGCGTGGCCTGGGAGCCTTCCCGACTGCAGCAGTTGGTTTTGTTGGGCCTGTTGGCCGGGAAGAACGATGGAGCGCTTGGGGAACGGGCCGCTGTTCGGTTAGAAGAACAACTCCTGTCCTGGGTTGAGGCGAATCCGACACAGCAAGGCATTCATTACATCTCCGCCATGGAATGTGCCCTCCGGATCCTGGCTGTTTGTTATGCGGTGGACCTTGCGCGAAAAAAACTGGCCGGGTCATCGCGAATCTGGAAGGCCGTGTTGGTTCTGGTCAACGGCCATGCCGATTTTATCAATCGTCGGCTCTCTCTGTATTCTTCAGCGGGCAACCACACCATTGCGGAGTCCGCCGGACTGGTTTACGCGGGAACGCTCTTCCCGGAGTTGGACGGAGCGGAGGGTTGGAAAAACCTGGGACTGGCACAGTTGGACCGGGAAGCGAGCCGGCAGATCGCGTTGGACGGGGGCGGATCGGAACAGGCCTTTGGGTATCTCCAGTTTATTGTCGATCTATACGGCCTGGTGGTTGCGTTGATGGATCATCACCACGACCCTGTCCCGCCCGCCGTCCGATACGCCCACACCCGGGGGAGGCAATTTTTAAACGCGTTCGGGAATTCTCCGGAAGAATGTCCTTCCATCGGGGATTCCGACACCGGTTACGCCCTTTCTCCGTTTCTCCGTCTGTCCCGGGATGATTCCCCGGCCCGTCAAGCCCTCTTGACCTTCGAGGATTCCGGGTATTCGATGATCCGGGACGGAAACAACGGGGAGATCACGCTCATTTTTGATCACGGTCCTTTGGGGATGGCGCCTTCCTACGGGCACGGCCATGCCGATGCGCTATCCGTCTTCTTTCGGGCGGGGAGGGAAGAAATCCTGATCGATTCCGGTACCTACACCTATGCCGGGGATCCGCGCTGGAGGTCGTATTTTCGGGGCACGCCGGCCCACAATACCGTAACGGTAGATGGGTCGGATCAGGCGGTTCAGGAAACGCCGTTCATGTGGTCTCGCCCTTTTCAGACTCGAATCATCCGTCGCGAGGAAGCCTGGGACGGGGAAATTCGTCTCTTGGCCTATCACGACGGCTACACACGATTGAAGCCGGGGGTTGAACATTGGCGTGCGGTGATCTATCGTCCGCCGGGCCTGTGGCTGATCTTCGACCGTCTGGCCGGTGAAGGCCTTCACACACTGGACCTCCACTGGCATTGCGGGGTTTCGCCCGTCCGGAACGGCGAGGCGTTTCTTTTACGCGCCCGCGATCGGGACTTTAATCTCGTCGTCCAGGGCGGGGAGCTTTCCCTTCATTCCGGGGAGGAGAGTCCGATCCTGGGGTGGAGGTCGCGTCGATACGGATTCAAAGAACCGGTCACGATGCTTCGGGCGCGATACCACGGAAAGCTTCCCCACCGATTCGTGACGCAGATCCGGACCGGCGATGGGGCGACGAAGATATCGGATACGGAATGTTCCGGGATCCAGGGGTGGATGGATGAGGCCCAAGCGAATCGAGCTGCTCGGTGTGCCGCTGGACTGTGTTGACCTCCCGCTGGCCTTGAGCGCCGTTGAAGAGATGATGCGGGACGATCGGCCCGGCATGGTGATCGCGGTGAACCCCGAAAAGGTGATCAAGGCGATCAAGAGTCCGGTGCTCTTGGACCCGCTTCGGGAGGCCCGCCTGTTGATTCCGGACGGGATCGGCGTCGTGATGGCGGCCCGCCTCCTGGGGTTGGGGAGGATGAAAAGGGTCCCGGGGTCGGAGCTGATGCCGGCCATCTGTGAGCGGGCCGCGCGGAAAGGATATCGGGTCTTTCTTTTCGGGGGCGGTCCGGAGGTGAATCGCGATACGATGGATGCCCTGCGGCGGCGTTTCCCGGGCATTCAAATCGTGGGGGGGCAACACGGTTATCTCAAAGAGGAAGAGATGCCCGGCCTGATCGACCGCATCAATGCCTCGAAAGCGGAGGTGCTTTTTGTCGCATTGGGTAGTCCGAAGCAGGAGATTTGGATGAAGCGGTATCTCCCGCGGCTGAACATCAAGGTTTGCCAAGGCGTGGGTGGGACATTCGATGTGCTCGCCGGACGGGTGAAGCGCGCTCCGGCGGTCATCCGGAAGGTCCACCTCGAATGGCTTTATCGCCTCCTCTCCGAACCGAGGCGTCTGGTCCGGCAGACCGCGCTGCCCCGATTCGCCGTGCGGGTGTTGCGGCAATTCGTGATCGGCTGAAGACGGATCGATGGAATTCGAATCGATGGGCGTTATGGAAATCCTGTACAAACGTTGGTTCTGGCAGATGGCGGTTCTTCCCGTCCTGCTCTTGGCGATCATCTATTACCCGGGAATGGCCTACATGGTAAAGTCATGGTACACGGATGAGAATTACGGCTACGGCTTCTTTGTCCCGTTGATCTCTCTCTATCTGATTTGGCAACGGCGCGAGAGGCTGAAGGCGATCGACCGGGGCGGAACCTGGTGGGGTTTCCCGGTCGTGTCGGTCGGTTTGGGACTTTATTTCATCGGAGAGCTTTCCACCCTGTATGTCCTGATTCACCTTTCGCTCCTTGTGGTCGTGACCGGCCTGTTGCTCTCGGTCATCGGGACACGCGGCCTGAGGGAGATCGCCTTTCCCGTTTTCTTTCTTCTCACCATGATTCCCCTTCCCGATTTTCTGTATCAGGGATTTTCGGCCAGGATGCAACTGATTTCCTCCGAACTCGGCGTCGGCTTCTTGAAGCTGGTCGGGGTGACGGCCTTTCGGGAAGGGAACGTGATCGACCTCGGGCCGATTCAACTTCAGGTGGCGGAGGCCTGCAGCGGATTACGATACCTCTTTCCCTTATCGACACTGGCGTTGATCTGCGCTTATCTTTACCGGGAGGACCTTTGGAAGCGGGCGGCCCTTTTTCTGTCGAGTTTTCCGATCGCGATTTTTCTCAACGGGTTTCGAATCGGCGTGACCGGATTCCTGGTCGACCGCTACGGCCGGGTGACCGCGGAGGGATTTTTCCACGCTTTTTCGGGATGGCTGTTGTTCGTCTGTAGCCTCCTGATGCTGGTCGGCGAAATGTGGGTCCTCGGGCGGATCGGCGCACGGGGGAGACGGCGGTCCTTGTCGGAAATGTTCGGTCCCGCCCCGGCCGCGACAGCGGATGAGGGGGAGGGCTCGGGGGTCCGGAAATCGGGATCGGTTTTGTCCCCTCCGGCCTATTTCGTTTCCCTGGCCCTTTTCGTTCCGGTGATCATCGCCTCGACCCATGTCGTCTCGGGTGAGGAAATCCCGCCGGCCCGGCCGACGTTTGCCGAGTTTCCGATGAATGTGGGGGCTTGGACGGGGAGGAGTTTTCCGATGGAGGAGGAGTACGTGAAAACGCTCCAGTTCGACGACTACCTCCTGGCGGACTATCGCGGCCCGGGCGATTCCCCGATCAACTTCTATGTCGCTTACTACCAGTCCCAGAGGAAGGGTCAGTCGGCCCACTCCCCCCGAACCTGTATTCCGGGCGGGGGGTGGGAGATTACCTCCCTGGAAGAGAAAAAGATTGGTCCGGAGGCCGGGTTTCCTCTGACGGTGAACCGGGCCGTGATTCAGAAAGGAACCGACGAACGGGTCGTCTATTACTGGTTTCAGCAGCGGGGAAGGATCTTAACCAACGAGTATCTGGTCAAGTTTTATCTTTTCTGGGATGCCTTGACCAAAAACCGAACCGACGGGGCCCTGGTCCGCCTGACGGCCCCCGTGCCCAAGGGGAAAAGCGCCGCCGACGTCGACCGCCGACTCGTCGAATTCGCGGGCGAGGTCCGTCCCATTTTGGCGCGTTTCATACCGCATTAAATATGGATATGACCCTCTTTTACGCGTTTGTATGTTCCTTGCTGATCTGCATCGCGCTGATCCCTCCGTTGATGCGATGGGCGGGACCTCTTCGTCTCCTGGACATGCCCGGCGAGCGGAAAATGCACGCCGTCCCGGTCGTCCGGGTGGGAGGAATCGCGATGGCCGCCGGGGCGTTGGCGTCGATCCTGTTATTTGCGCCGATGGACCGGGAGGTTTCATCCTATCTGATCGGCGCGGGAATCATTCTGTTTTTCGGGGTGTGGGACGACCGCTCGAGCCTCGACTTCAAGTCGAAATTTATGGCGCAAGTGTTGGCGATTCTGATCGTGACGGGGTACGGAGGGATCCGTTTGAAGAGCCTGCCCTTCCTCGACGGGACGGATTGGGGTCCATGGTTGGCGACCCCGGTGACCCTTCTGGTCCTGCTCGGAATCACGAACGCCGTCAACCTGTCGGACGGACTGGACGGACTGGCCGGCGGGCTTTGTTTGCTCAGCTTCGCCGGGCTGGCCTACCTGGCCACACTGTCGGGAGACCCTATTGTGATGATCCTGTCGTTCTCGGTGCTGGGGGGTGTTTTCGGATTTTTGCGTTTTAACACCTATCCGGCGAAGGTTTTCATGGGGGACAGCGGGAGTCAATTTCTCGGGTATTCCGCGGCCGTTTCGGCCGTGATCCTGAGCGATCCCGCTCGATCGCCTTTCAGTCCGATCCTGGCCCTTCTCGTGATCGGCCTGCCGGTGCTGGATACGCTCATGGTGATGGGCCAGCGCCTCCGGGAGCGCCGGTCCCCTTTTCTCGCGGATAAAAATCATATCCACCACAAGCTCTTATCGGTCGGTTTTTTCCATCACGAAGCCGTCGTGATTATTTATCTCATTCAGGCCGCGATGATCGGCCTGGCCTATCTGATGCGCTGGCATGAGGATGGGGAGCTGTTGGCCGTGTACACCTTGTTCGCGGGGGCGGTTCTTATCTTTTCCGTTCTGGTCGCGGGGGGCCGATTGCGATGGCGACGGGCCGACCGCGGCCGATCGCTCTCGGCGGTTCTGATGCGACGGATCAAGGAATCGGGGCGTCTTTCGGAGATTCCATTCTGGATTTTGGGAATGGGGATGCTGCTGTTTTTGGGGTTGGGCGCCTTCGTTCCCTATCAGATCCCGGCCGATTTCGGGATTTTCGCGGTCTTGCTGTTCGGCATTCTGCTCGGCGGCTTCGTGATCTTTCGTCGGGCGATCCCGCTTCTGGTCCGTCTGGGCTTGTACGTAGTGGGTGCATTTCTAATTTACCTGAGCGAGGGGGGATTCCGGGACGCCGGAGGGCCCATCCATTTGATGTTGAACCTGTTCTTCGTCCTGATGGCGGTGGTGGTTCTGATCGCCATCCAACTGAACCGGGATAATTCCTTCCGGGTCACCCCCCTCGATTTTCTCGTCTTGCTGGTTGCGATGATTGTCCCGAGCCTTTCGGAGATCCGCCTGGGAGAAATACCGCTGGGCCTGCTCGTGTTGAAATTGATCGTGCTGTTTTTCGCCTACGAGCTGATTCTCGTCAGGCTTTCGAACCGGTGGGTCCCGTTGGGGATGGTGGTGCTTTGGGCCTTGATGATTCTTGGGGTCCGGGCTTGGGCGGCCTGAGGGTCTATCGGAAAACGAGGAGGCGGCTATGGAACGGATGAAAATCTGGATGGTGATCCCGTTGATGATCCTGACGGGTGTCATCGGGTGCAGCAGCCCGCAGGACCGAAAAGCCGAATACACGGAGCGGGCGAGGCAGTACATGCAGGAAGGGAACTGGCCGAAGGCCCGCGTGGCGCTGCGCAACGTCTTAAAGATCGATCCCAAAGATCCCGAGGCCTATTTCATGTACGCCCAGGTGGAGGAAAAGGAAAAGAACTGGCAGGAGGCCTTTGGCCACTACTTGAGGGTCGTCGAAATCAATCCGGATTACCGGGAGGCCTTGATCCAACTGGGCCGGTATTATCTGGATGCCGGAATGTCCGACAAGGTCGCGGAGATGGCGGACAGGGTTTTGAGTCAACATCCCGGCGATGCCCAGGCCGAGATTCTGAAAGCCGCCCTCCTGGTCCGGGACGGTCGAGTCCGGGAGGCGATCCAAAAGGCCGAAGGGGTGATGCGGCTTCATCCCCAGGAGCCGGACGCGGCCAGCCTGCTGGCGGCGCTCTACGTACGCGAACAGCGGCCGGGCGATGCCGAAAAAGTTTTGAGAGAGGCGGTTGGAGCGAATCCCGACAACATCGTACTGCTCAGCAACCTTGGAAACCTCCTGGTTCGCCTGGAGAAAAAGGAGGAGGCGGAGCCGCTCTTTCAAAAAATGGTCCAGGTGGAACCGCATGTCTTTGATCATCGATTAAGACTGGCCGGGTTCTACGAGCATTACCACGAGTTGGACAAGGCCGAAACGACACTCAGGGAAGCGATCCAACAGGAACCCGACAACGATCGGGGATGGCTGGGTCTCGCCGAGTTTGTGACCGCCCACAAAGGGATCCGGGAGGGGGAGGCGGTTTTGTTGGAAGCCGTTAAGAAATCGGACAATGCCGCCCAGTTTCAGTTCGCCTTGGGGCAACTCTACCAGAAGGCCAAGAAAACGGAGGAGGCCCGGAGAGTATACGAGAAGATCGTGAACGAGGAAGAGGACCGCCCCCAGGGTTTGAACGCCCGGGTGAAATTGGCCGAGATGGATTTCGCCGAAGGGAATCGGGAATCGGCCGAGAAGCGCCTGCAGGAAGTCTTGAAGAAAAATCCCCGCTCCTCGGACGCACTGCTCGTCCAGGGCAAGATCTCGCTGCTCGATGGAGAAGGCCAGGATGCCGTCGGGGCCTTCCGGTCCGTGCTCAAGGATCAGCCCGAAAGGGCGGACGTCCATTCCCTTTTGGGCCAGGCCTATCTGGCGACGGGTGAGGGCCCCCTGGCCCGCGAGAGTCTGGAGAAGGCCGTGGCGCTGGACCCTCGACAGTTCGATGCCCGTCGGGTTCTCGCCCGGTTGGACGCCGCGGATGGAAAACCGGAGGCCGCCCGCGGCCGCCTGGAAGCGATCCTGAGGGAAACGCCGAACGATGTTGAGACCTTGGGCGCCCTGTTGACGCTTAATATGGCGGATCGGGATTGGCGCGGGGCCGAGGCGGCGCTCACCCGTGTTCAGGCGGCCGGCGCCGATCCGGTCGTGGCGGACATGGCGGAGGGAAGCCTCGGTCAAGCCCGCAGGCAATGGGAGAGGGCGACCCGGGCCTATGATCGCGCGATGGACCTTCGGCCGGATGCCCCCGCTCCTCTGTTTGGGCTGATGCAGGTGGAGCTGGCGCAGGGAAAAAAAGAAGAAGCGAGCGGTCGGCTTCGAAAGCTCATCTCCGCTCGCCCCGAACACCCTTACGCCCATGGAATGCTGGGCGAGGTCCTGGTGGTGCAGGGGGATCGGGCCGGGGCGGAACACGAGTTTTTGGAAGCGATCCGACTCAAGCCGGATTGGGTCACCCCTTGGATCGATCTGTCCAATTTGAAGCTCCTGCAGGAAAAGCCATCCGATGCAGCGGCGGTGTTGGAAAAAGGGCTTCGGGCGAACCCGAAATCCGAAGAGCTCCAGGTGCTTTTGGCGGCGGCTCAAACGCAGATCGGACAAACCGATCAGGCGATCCAGCTCTACGAAAAAGTCCTGGATAAAAACCCCAATGTCCTGTTGGCCGCCAACAACCTGGCCTCCTTGTTGACGGAACACAGGGGAGATCCACAGAGCCTGGAACGCGCGCTCGCCTTGAGCCGGGATTTCGAAAAGACGGCCCCCAATCCCTTGTTCCTGGACACACTGGGATGGGTCTACGTGAAAATGGGCCGGTTTGAGGACGGGGTGCGGGTGTTCCAGAAGATCGAATCGAAGGTGCCCGACCGTCCGATCCTGTATTACCATCTCGGGATGGCCTATTACAAGGTGGGAAATGAAATCAAAGCCAGGCGTTACCTGGGGCGGGCGGTTCAGGCCTCCAAGCCTTTCCCCGGCATCGAGGATGCCCGGGCCGCGCTGGCTCAGATCGCTCAGGTCAAAGGATGATGGAAGGGAAGGAGACCGTCGCGTGAAAGGGTTTGAGACCGCATGGGCCATTGTGGCATCGGCGGCGTTGTGCCTTCTGCCGGTTCCGGTCGGTGCGATAACGGATGGAACACCCACGGATCTCGGATACCGCCTGGGACCGGAGGACGTTTTGCAGATCTCGGTTTGGAAGGACGATAGCCTGACCCGCGAGGTGCTGGTCCGTCCGGACGGAATGATTTCATTCCCGCTGATCGGGGAGGTCCAGGCCGAGGGGAGAACCGCCGAGGAACTCCGAAAGGATATCCGGCAGCGCCTATCGCCGTTCATCCCCGAACCGACCGTATCGGTCGCGGTGACGAAAGTGAACAGCTATAAGATTTACGTGATCGGGAAAGTGAACCGTCCGGGCGAATATCTCGTCGGCCATTACTCCAACGTCATGCAGGCGCTGAGCCTCGCCGGCGGGATGACGCCGTACGCCTCCGAAAACGGGATCAAGGTGCTGCGTTGGGAGCAGGGCAACCAACGGACCTATCCGTTTCGCTACGGCGATGTGAAAAAGGGGAACCACCTGGAACAGAACATCCTCCTTCAACGGGGGGACGTGATCGTGGTTCCATGAAGAACTCGGGGCGAAGATCGGACAGAACAACGGCCGGTTTCTGATTCATCATGGGGCCGTTCTTGAGAAGAACCGGGGCATGGACCGTCGGAATTTTACTGGTCCTTTCCCAAGGGGCGGCCGCAACCGAATGGTCGCTGGAACCCTCGATGAGCGTGAAGGGCCAATACGAGGATAACCCGACCTTCGTCGCTGAACATCATCCGGCGGCCGGGGTCACCTTTTCCCCCGATTTGAAGTTCGAAGCGCGGGCGGAACGATTGGACCTTCAGGGGAGTCTCCTGGTGAATATCATCCGCTATCCGACGGAGCAGACCCTGAACCGAACGGATCAGTACTACACCGTCTCGGGGCTTTATACCCTGGAGCGGGACAGCTTGGGATTGGACACTTTATACACGCAGGATCAGACCTTGACGAGCGAATTGAATCAGACCGGGAAACCCCTGGTTTGGGCGCGACGGGATTACCTCAAACTGGAACCCAAATGGACCCATACGCTGAGCGAAAAGGCCGTCCTCCAGGCCGACTATACCTTTTCCGCCGCGCACTATTTCGATCCGACCCTCATCAACTACCAGGACCAGCAGGGGACGGTCCAGATGAGATACAAGCTCTCCGAGCGGGATCAATCCACCTTGGGCGCTTATTATTCTTCCTACCGGGCGCTGACGGTGGTCTCCCGGTCGTTCGAATACGGCGCCCGGATCGGTCTGGCGCACGATTTTTCCGAAACGTTTCACGCGGACGCGAGCGCGGGAACGCGCAACACGACTTCGAAAATTCAGACGGCCCTTTACGAATTTCATGATCGAGGGCAGGGTTGGGTCGGGGACCTGAAAATGGAGAAGGCGTTTGAAACCGTCCTGGTCCGAGGCGGACTCACACGGGAAACCGAACCGAGCGGTTCCGGGTACGTCATCCTGGTCAATCATCCTTATTTATTCCTTCAAAAAACGATGACGACGACCCTGTCCGCCTCGTTGATTTTCGACCTCTTCCTCGATCATCCGGTGGCGACGGGGGGAAAGATTCCCGACAGCCGGTTCGTTCGTGTCGAACAGCATTGGGACTGGAAATGGAACGAACGCTGGTCGCTGGGGGCCTCCTATCTTTATCAGGAACAGCGCCAATACCATACCCCCGTTCGGCCGTTCTCCAACACCGTCTATTTGATCACGACCTATACCGGCTCGAAAATGGCGATGTCGCGGTGAAGAGGCGATGGTAAAACGCTCAGGCGAAAATCCGATTCAAGGGGCCGGCTTCGATGGATGACGGGAAAAAAGACTTCAGGGAATATCTGGATCTCATTCGGAGGAGGAAGGTTCAGATTTTATTGCCCGCGGCCGGGCTCTTTATCGCCGGAATCCTGGTGTCCTTCCTCCTGCCGCCGTCCTATCGTTCGACGGCCACCATTTTGATCGAGGAGCAGGAAGTGCCTCCGGATCTGGTGCGGTCCACCGTCACCAGCTATGCCGATCAGCGAATCGAAACGATCAAGCACCAGGTCATGACCCGCTCAAACCTTTGGAAAATCGTCGAGCAATACGGGCTTTACGCCGGCGAGCGGCGCCGCGAAACCACGGAAGAAGTCCTGGTGCGCTTCGTGAACGACATCAAGCTCGAGGTAATCAGCGCGGAGGTCGTGGATCACCGCACCGGCCAGCCGACGCACGCCACCATCGCCTTCACCCTGGCGTACGACGGGGAAACTCCGGAACGGGCCCAGAAAGTCGCCAACGAGCTGACCAGTCTTTTCCTGTCGGAGAATCTTAGAACCCGCGAACGTAACGCCCAGGAGACCACGGTGTTCCTCAAAAGCCAGGCCCAACGACTTTCCGGCCATATCCGGGATCTGGAAAAAAAGATTTCGGCGTTCAAGGAGCACGCCAAGGGGGCCCTGCCCGAACTGACCCAGTTGAACATGCAGTTGTTAAACCAGGTCGACCAGGAGCTGATCGGCGTGGACCAACAGGTCCGCGCCCTGGAGGAAAAAAAAATCTCTCTCGAAGGCCAATTGGCGACGCTGAAGCCCAACACGCCGATCATCACCACCTCCGGGGAGCGGATCCTGGACCAGGAGGAGCGGCTCAAGGCCCTCCGGGCCCAGTACGCGAGCAGCGCGTCCTACTTGTCGGCGCAGCATCCCGATGTGATCAAGATGAAGCGGGAGATCGACGCGCTTGAGAAGGATGTCGGGGAGGCGGACGACACGGATGAACTTTCGAAACAGCTCACCGCCGCCCGGGCGAACCTGGACGGCCTTTTGGAGCGGTATGGGGAAGACCATCCCGATGTCATCCGGACCCGGAAGGTCATCGCATCCCTTGAACACGCGATCGCCCGGGCCCGGCCGGGTGCGGGAGAACCCGCGCCGGTCAAGCCGGAAAATCCGGCGTATATTATGACCCAATCGCAGCTCGCGTCGGCCCGCAACGATTTAAAGGCGATGAAGGCCACGCGGGCCGAAATGAAAGCCCGCGCCGACGAACTCGCCCTTCGGCTGGAAAAAACCCCGATGATCGAGCAGGAATACCTGGACTTGACTCGCGACCGGGATAATTCCGCTGAGAAATATAGGGAAATCCGGTCCAAACTGGTGGAGGCCCAGGTTTCCGAGGTTTTGGAAGCCCAGCGCAAAGGGGAGCGCTTTTCCCTGATCGATCCCCCGGCCCTTCCCGAAAAACCGGAAAAGCCGAAACGGGGCATCCTCGTTTTTCTCAGCCTCGTTCTGGCCGCCGCCGGCGGCATCGGCTCCGGGGCGGCGGCGGAAAATTTGGACCATTCCGTCCATACCGCACGGGCCCTCGGCCTGCTCAGCCAGGCGCCTCCCCTGGCGGTGATCCCCTACATGCCCAACGAGGAAGACCGGAAGCGGTCCGTCCGGATGAAAAGGAGACTCATCGGGGGCGGCGTCGGTCTCCTCATCGTCTCTTTGATGGCGGTCCACTTCCTGTGGCTTCCGCTCGATGTCATTTGGTTCATGATTCTGAGAAAAATCGGCTTGGGGTGAAGGCCAATGAAAGGGACGAACCATGGATAGGCTCCGGATCGCACTCGATCGGGCGAAAGGGAATCGGGAACCCCAGGAGATCCCGACCCTTTCCCGCCGCCCGGATTCGCGCGGAGGTCCGCCCGGAAGCATCATTTATAAACAGACCCGTTCGGTGGAAGCGCCGCTTTCCCACATGCGGGAACATCGGATCATTGCGGCCTTTGAGGAAAATGAGTTTGGCCACGCATATAAAATCCTCCGGACGCAGGTCCTTCACCGCATGCGGGAAAACGGGTGGAACCTGCTCGGGGTGACGAGCCCCGGCGAAAAGGAAGGGAAGACCGTCACCGCCGTAAACCTGGCGATCAGCCTGGCGATGGAGGAGGGTCAGACGGTTCTCCTGGTCGACGCGGATTTGCCGAACCCGGGGGTCCATCGTGTCCTTGGAATCGGGACGAACCCGGGGCTGGCCGAATACCTGACGGAGGATCGATCCCTCGGTTCCCTTCTGGTCCACCCGGGCCTGGGACGTCTGGTCCTGCTTCCGGGGGGACGACCCTTGGGACGTTCCGCGGAACGGCTCACGTCGCCGAAGATGGTCGCCATGACCGAGGAGATGAAGCACCGTTATCCGGCCCGGATGGTGCTCTTCGATCTCCCCCCGCTATTTTATTCGGCCGATGTCCTGGCTTTTTCCCCCCATCTGGACGCCCTGCTGCTGGTGGTGGAAGCGGGACGGACCAAACGGGAAGAGATCGAGAAGGCCCTCCAGGTCCTCCGGGCGGTTCCTCTCGTCGGGGTGGTACTGAACAAAGAACGGGGAAAAGGAACGGCGCCGCAAACCAAGCCATCCAGTTAGGGGAAAGTCGATGTATGAATCGTATTACGGTTTCCGTGAAAAACCGTTTTCTCTGCTTCCGGATCCGGATTTTTTTTACAAGAGCTCCATACACGCTGCGGCATTGAACGTACTCGCATACGGTCTGTTCAATCGATCCGGATTCGTGGTCATCACCGGTGAGATCGGAACGGGCAAAAGCCTTCTGTTGCGAAAAATGATCGTGGAAGCCGGGCGGGAACTCACGGTCGGAATGATCTCCAATACCCACGCGCAGGTCCAGAGTTTGATGCCATGGATACCGCCGGTTTTCAAACTGCGTTCCAAGAGCCAGGATCCGGTGGTCGCCTACCGCCACTTCTCGGATTTCCTGGAGCGGGAGCAGGCCGAAAAGCGCCGGGTGGTGTTGGCGGTGGACGAGGCGCAGAATCTTACTCCGGCGATGCTGGAGGAACTGAGGCTCCTGTCGAACCTGAACTCCGGAAAAGATCCGGTTCTTCAAATCGTGCTCTCCGGCCAGCCCGGTCTGAGGGATCTCTTACGTCGGCCCGACATGGTCCAGTTCGCCCAGCGGATTGACGCGGAGTATCACCTGGAACCGATGAATGCGGAGGAAACGACCCAGTATATCCGGCACCGCCTCAAAACGGCCGGGGGGGAGTTCCCTCTTTTCGAGGATGCGGTCTTTCCCCTGATTTATCGTCTTACGGGCGGCATTCCCCGGTTGATCAATCAGGTCTGCGAACGATCTCTCGTTTACGGATTCGCCGAATCGGCCCGGAACATTTCGGCCAGGGTGGTCGCGGAGGCGGCTTCGGACCGGGTCGCGGGGGGGATCGTTCCCTTTGACGAGAACGTCGATCTGACTCCATACCTTCGGGAAAGGGAAACGAAAATAGGAGTCCATGGCGCCAACGGCAACGGGTCCCACCGGGAGGAACGGCATCGTCCGGCCGGGGGATCGGGAGAGGTCCCGGATTCGGCTTACCGGAAAGGGATGGAATTGCGACAGGACGGGCAATACGATGAAGCGATCCGATTCTTCGAAAAAGCGGCTCAGGCTCCGGGGTATTGGCTGAAGGCTCATTTCCAGGCCGGCCTCTGCCACCGGGACGCGGGCCGGATCGAAGAGGGGCTGCGTTCTTTCCGGACCGCCTTGTCGGACCATTCCGCTCCGGATCGGGAGACGGTCCGGGTTCGTTATGAAACGGCGCTGGCTCTGGAAATCCGGGGAAAATTTCGGGAAGCCGCGGATGTCTACCGAAGGATCCAACTCATGGATCCCGGACATGGCGATGTCGATGACCGCCTAAAACGGATCACCGCTTCCTTCGCGCTCCGCCGACCCTGGATCGGCCGGATCCGCGGACGCTTGATTCGATTGGGGCCGCTCCGGCTCGTGCGATCCTTCAAGCGAGTTTACAGGAATTTAATCGATTCTTGAGGTTCAGATAACCTGAGAAGAACAAGATCCAACGATTGATCATTTCCAAATTAACAAGCGGAGGTCGGGAATGTTATCGTTTTGGGTGAAGCGGCCGGGCGACCGTGCGGTTCGTTTCACCGGCCCAACAGTCCTCGCCGCATTTAAAATCACCGCTTTTCCGACATTGGTTGCCGGCCTCCTGAGTTGCGGCCCGGGAGACCCGGTTCCATCCGGCTCCGGAGTTTCTCATATTCCCCCCCCCGCGGCCAAGAAGACGAGCCAGACCGCTCCGAGTCAAGACTTGCCGATTTCTTCCTCTCCGGAGATCGACCGGATCGTTACTCGCCACGCGCTGTATCTTTCGGACCTGAAAGATCCACGGGGCGATCTTGATCCGGATGAACAAAAAGAACGATACCAGCGGCAGGAAGTCTTGAATCGGATATTAAGCGAACCGGATCCCGAGACTCGCCATATCCTGATCACCTGGTTGACGCCCGTGGTCGAGGCGGATTCCGAGGCGATGCAGATTCTCAAGGAACTGCAAGAAAATGATAATCCTCCAAACCCAAAGGCAGAGCCTTCCGACGGTTTAACGGAACCTCCCGGGCAGGATGCTTCCGCCGGAGAGCCCGGGGATTGAACGGTCTCCTGCCGATTATTCTGTTTCTTTGTTTTTTCTTCTCCGGTTCGATTCCGGCGTTGTACGCGGAGGCTCAGACGGAGGGAGCGGCGGAGGCGCCTCAAAAAACCGCCGAACCGGCGGAAGGGTCCCCGGGAGAGGCGCCGAAAGAAGCGACGACACCCGCACCCGCGGTCCAGAATCCGGCGGAAATCACCTTTGCCATAAGCGATTATCAGGTGGAGGGAAATACGGTTCTGACTCCGGACAGGGTCAAAGAGATCGTTTCGAAATATCAGGGTCCGCAACAGCATATGAAGGACGTCGATCAGGCCCGTTCCGCGCTGGAGAAGGCCTACCGCGAGGCCGGCTACCCCACGGTTCTGGTGATCGTCCCGCAGCAGACAATCGAAAACGGGGTCGTGCGCCTCACGGTCGTCGAAAGCCGGCTGGGGGAGGTTCGGGTTACGGGAAACCGCTATTTTTCAAAACGGGACATCCTGGCGAGACTGCCTTCCCTGAAAGAGGATTTCTTGATTTACGAACCAAGCTTCCTTAAGGAACTGAACCAGGCCAACAGCAATCCGGACCTGGAGATCGACCCGGTCCTCGCGCTGGGTCAAAAGCCCGGAACGGTGGATCTCGAACTATCCATTAAGGATCGTCTTCCGCTTCATGCGAGCCTGGAATGGAATAACCAGGGCACTCCGGACACGCCAAAGCAACGCCTGAACGGGTCAATCCAGTACACCAATCTCTTCAACCGGGATCAGCTCCTCACCTTCCAGACGACTCAAACGCCCGAGGATTGGGGACAGGTCCAGGTCTATGGATTGAGCTACGTCGTTCCCCTGAAAACGTCGGGTCGAACAGCCGTTTTTTATGGGGCACTCTCCCAGAGCAATTCGCAGTTATCCGTCGGCGCAATATCGACCTCCTCGGGGAACGTGAACATCCCCGGGAACGCCGATATCGGGGGGGCCCGGTATGTCATCCCGCTCGATACCGGCACGAAATTGTCTCAACAGATCCTGCTTGGTCTTGATTATAAACATTTGGATAAAAGCACGGCCACCTTTCCCGGCGGGCTGGGGACAGAGGTCGTGAGCGATAGGGTCAATTACATGCCCCTATCGATCAACGATACGCTACTTTATCAGGACCGAGTGGGGACGACGAAAATTTCCGCCACCGCCAAAGGTTATGTGGCAGGGATGGTGCCGGGCGGGGACAAGGAGGATTTCGGCGGGGATCCCTCGGATCCCATCAACCATCCCGGAAACCGCCACGGATCGACGGGGACCTTTCTAATCCTCCAGGGAGGCCTGGAGCGGCTGCAGGACCTTCCGAAGGGATCCGCTCTGTCTCTAAAGGCCGACGGGCAGTGGGCGAGCGAGCCCCTGATCCCGGCCGAGGAATATTTTGCGGGAGGCGTCGATTCGGTCCGGGGCTATTTGGAAAGCGAGGCCTTGGGCGACAACGCCTTCCATTGGACCCTGGAATTATTTTCTCCGACAATTCCAACGGTCCACTCCGATCCTTTGAAGGAGAGCGTTCAGATTACCGTGTTCTACGATGCGGCCTACCTCCGGACCCGGCAGGCGCTCCCCGGTCAGATCGACCATCAACGGCTCGACGGAGCGGGTTGGGGGGTGCGATTGAAACTGACCGACTATTTTCAGGGACGAGTGGATTTTGCGTGGGCGATGAAGGATGCCGCGATCACTCAGGCCGGGGATTTCTTTGTTCATTTCTCCATGAAAGCCATGTTTTAAAAAGAGGAGACTTCGCAATGAGGGGAATGCAAGGTGTCAATGGAGATCGGATGGCAGCGTCCGGAAACTGGATCCCGGTCTTCCTTCTGTGCGCGGGCCTGATCTTTCCCGAAACGTCTCTTGGAAATCCATCGGGCCCGACCGTGGTGAGCGGCGGGGCCACGGTCTCGGGCGTCGGGACATCGGTCGTGACCGTCAATCAGACGACCCCGAAAGCGATTCTGAGCTGGCAGCAGTTTAACATCGCCCCGAACGAAGTCACCCGGTTTATCCAGCCCGGCACCCGTTCGATCGCGTTGAACCGGATTTTCGATGCCAATCCCAGCCAGATCTTCGGGTCGCTTCAGGCGAACGGGTCGGTCATCCTGATCAATCCGAACGGCGTTTTTTTCGGCCCAAGCGCCCAGGTCAATGTCGGCGGGCTCATTGCGTCCTCCCTCAATCTGACGGATGATAATTTCCTGAAAGGGCAGTATGTCTTCCAAGGGGACGCCGCCGGCGGTGCGGTCAAGAATGCCGGAACGATCCAGACCGGTTCCGGGGGGTACGTCTTTCTTTTCGCGCCGAACGTCGAGAACAGCGGTCTCATCAAGAGTCCCGAGGGGCAGATCCTTTTGGCGGCCGGGACATCCGCCTACCTGACGGACCGGCCGGACGGTCAAGGATTTCTGGTCGAGGTCAACAATCCGAACGGCGAAGCGACCAATCTCAAAGACCTGATCGCCGACGGCGGAAGCGTCAACATCTACGCCCGCGTCATCAATCAGGAGGGACTCGTCCAGGCCGACAGTGTCCGTGAGAAGGACGGACGGATCGAACTTTTTGCAAGCGAGGATTTGAACCTGGCCAACGGAAGTGTCCTGTCCGCTCGGGGAGACGGCGAAGGGACATCCAATGGGGGGACGATCGTTGCGACGTCGGACAAGGCGACGGGTACAACGCGGTTCGATCCGGGCGCGGTCATCGACGTTTCCGGGGGCGCCCAAGGAGGATGGGGCGGCTCGGTCGAGCTGAGCGGTCATGACGTGACGCTTGGGGGAACGGTTCGCGGCGGGGCGAATGCGGGATATACCGGCGGAAGGCTGCTCCTGGACCCGTATGATCTGACCGTGACCCAGGACGACTTCGACCCGTCCAGCGGCCTTTCCGAACTCGATTTCCAGGCCGATCACGACATCACCGTGACGGGGGCCCTCACGGACCTGAGCGCTTGGACCGTCCCCTTCGGGTCGCGGGGAAAAATCACCTTCACGGCGGGGAACGACATTCTATTTAATGATACGTTTATCATCAATGATATTTACGGTCTGAACGGCGGGGCTCCTTGGGACATCGTGGCGACGGCGGGACGGGATTTTGTCCTTTCCAACTCGACCCTGGGGACGGGAAACGGCGGCAACATGACGATTCAGGCGGGGCGGAACATCACCGCTCCGAGCGCCTTCGACAACGCAATCCAGTTGTATAACGGCTTGCGGTTGGATACGAACGCGCCCGGAATTTTGACCATCAACGCCGGCGGAGATTTTCTGGGCGGTTTTCTCGTTTCAAACGGCCGGGCCCATGTCACGGTCGGGGGGAATTTCGGTTCGGCCGACAACAATGTGAATTTGACGCTCGGATCAGGCCAACTGGATGTGAGCGCGGGCCAGTCCGTTTATCTCGGACTTGTCCAGGACAAGGGCCTGGCCGAAGGGGTCAATTCGATCTACGGGAACCGGGAGTTAACGGCCGATCCGGGCAATGCGGTGAGCCTCACCGCGACGAACGGGGACATTCACCTGGGGCCCCTCGTCCCCGACGGAGAAAAAAGCCCGGAAATGGCTCAGTTAAGGCAATATTACCCGGCCTCCTTCAGCGCCAGCGCGCCTCATGGGAGCATTTTTATCGAGGCCAATCTCGCGTTCTGGCCTTCTCCGACCGGCCGCCTTGATTTCTTCGCACAGGATGCGATTCAGGGGACCCTGGTCAACGGAGTTCCTCCCACCCTGAAACTCATTCCGGCCGATCCGGATTCGCTGGTCGGCGTGTCGATCGACACCGATTTTTCGAGATTGTTGAATAATCCGGCCGGGACGATTTCGAACAGCGTCATTCCGGTCAGCTTCCGGACGGTCGCCGGTAACATCGGCAACCTCGACCTCCAACTGTACAGTCCGACCCTTCGAAAACAGGTGACGGTCCAATCCGGGGCCGATATCACCAATTTCTCGGCGACGATCTCGGTTCCCGACGGCGTGCAGGGAACGGTCGGCGCGGCGGGGAATATCGACATGACCCCGACCCGGGCGAGCACCAGCGGAATCCTTTTTGTCGGCACGGGCGACGGGTTGGTCTCGACGGGCGGGGACCTCAATCTGGCCGACAGTCGGGGCATCGGTCAGCGGTTCACCGCCATCCCGACAGACGACATCGTTCCCGAAGGGCTGCTCGAGATCGCGGTGGGCGGAAATTTGGAAATGACGCAGTCCACCATCGTCACCTACAACGGGGCGGCGATCCGGATCCACGGACTTGACGGGCCGGACAGCCCCGTCGGAGGGAGCGTCGACATCGGGACCAATCGGTCCACCGGGGTATCTCAATTCGGTACCTATTTGGGCATCATGACCCTCCGGGGCGGGGAGATCGATATCACGGCGACGGGCGATGTCAATGTCAATAAATCCAGAGTGGCCACCTTCGGCGGCGGCGACATTCGGATCAGCTCCACGGAGGGAAACATCAATGCCGGAAGCGGCGGCAAGGATGAACTGGTGCAGTTCATCTTTGTGGATCAAGTTACAAATGACCAGGGTAACGTCATCACCACATACCTGCCCGCGAGTGTTCCCGGGAGCGGCATCTTTACCTTCCATCCGAACGATCCGGACCCGCTGCCCGATTACCCGCCTCCGCCCCCGTTCCAATTGACGCCGGAATTGCAGGCGCTTCAAAATGAGATCATAAAACGGCGGTTCCTCGGACGCGATACCCAGGCGCTGGAGAACCAGTTTAAGGCCGGGCTGGCGGAGGCCTTGACGGCTGCGAGCGAACAGTACGACCAGATCAAGGCCGAGTTCAGCGGGGATTGGAAACTCGGGAACATCTACCTCACCGCTCCCGCGGGGGACGTGGTGGTTCCCCCGGCCGGGATCCGCGGGAAGACGGTTTCGATCACGGCCGAAAACCTGGACCTTCAGGGGGGGGCGGTCGAGGGGAACGTGGTGATCGACGTGGATAAAATCACCGGGGATCAATCGGCCATCACCGGGCCGCTGAGCGGAAGCATCGGGGGAAGCATCTCGATTCCCATCTCGGCCCCCTCCTCCGCCGGTACCGGCCTGGGAGGGCTCAGCGGAACCACGGGGTCCGTCTCGACGAGTACCGCGGCCACGTCGTCGGCGGTCCAATCCGCCCAGGACACCGTGGCGGAGGCCGCGGCCCCCGAGGAAGCGCAAGCGGACGGGGACACCGGCAAGAAGCAGGCCGATCGTTCGAAGGGGAAAAGGAATCGAAAAACGTTCGAGAGCCTTAATTTCAAGAAGGGTGTGACGATCGAAGTGGACGTGACGGAAAATCCGGGTTGATATCAAAGCGACCGAAACTTTTAACGTTCGATGAGGAGACGTGGGTATGGGACAGCTGGGAGGCCTTGCATATTCGTTGAGACACTCGACGCTCGAGGGTCAGATCATCATGATCGCCCTCCTGATTTTCTCGCTGGTCAGTTGGACGGTGATCATCACAAAGTTCCGCCAACTGAGAAAGACCCGAAAACAAAACGGGAAGTTCTTGTCCCTTTACTCCGCGGGCAATTCGCCCCTGGATCTTTTCAAGCAAGGGGCCTCCCTCGAGGGGTCCTCTTTATTCCAGGTTTACCAGGATGCGTGCGAGGAGCTCAAACAACAGATGGCCAAGTACGGAAAAAAGATTTCCCGCCATGGGATGAACGCGGTTCGCATTGCGATCGAACGGGGCATGGGGGAAAGCACCGTCAACCTCGAATCGGGCATGATCATTCTGGCGACCGCGATCAGCGGGGGCCCCTTCGTCGGGCTGCTCGGAACGGTTTGGGGCGTCATGGACACTTTTTCGGGCATCGCCCGAAGCCAGCAGGCCAGCCTGACCGCCATGGCCCCCGGCGTGGCGGCCGCGCTGATCAATACGGTGGTCGGCCTTTCGGTCGCGATTCCCTCGCTCTTCTGCTACAACTACCTGATCACCAAGATCCGTGAAGTCACGATCGAGATGGAGAATTTTGCCGCGCATCTGGACAACGTGTTTGCCGCCGAGTACGTGAAAGAGGGGGGCGCGAACGGATCGTCCAACCCGGATGCCGAGCCGGGCGAGGGTTCGGAATTGGGCCTCCGGGCCTCCTATCCCATGACCGAGTCTGCGCAACCGGGAACCTAGCGTCCCCGCGATCAAACGAGGAGGATGGACCCTATGAGACGATTGTCAAAATCCACGCATGGCGCGGTGGCCTCGTTGAACATCACTCCGCTTCTGGACCTGGCCTGGGTGTTGCTGGTGGTGTTCATCCTGACCACGACGGCGGCGCTTCAGGGGATCGAGGTCCAGCTCCCGGAGTCCTCGCCGAACGAGACGACCATCGACGAACACAAGGTCCGGGCGATCTCGATCAAAAAATCGGGGGACGTTTTTCTCGACGATCAAAAAGTGGAGGTCCGGGAGCTCGAAGGCATTTTGAGGGACCTCAAGAAGGCCAAGGGAGCGGAATTTCCCGTGATCATCCGCGGGGACGAGCATGTCGAGTACCGGTACGTCGTGGCCGTGCTGGACGCGCTGCAAAAGGTGCCGATCGAGGATGTGGGGCTGGCGACCAAACTCTTGAGCGACGAGGGGAGTTAGTCCCGATGCCGGGATACGTCGGCTTCAAGAAGAAAAAAAGCAAGGTGGGGACTACCCTGCTGATCGTGGCCGTACTGCACCTCGCGGCGGCCGGCTTTCTGGTCTGGCTCGCCACCACATCGATCGGCCAGGAATTCCTGGCCTATTACAAGATCAATATCCGGAACGTGAAGGAACCGGAGCCGCCCAAGCCGAAGCCGCCGGAACCGGAACCGCCGAAGCCCGAACCGCCGCCCCCGGCCCCCGAGCCCGAGGCGGCTCCGCCGCCGGTCGAGGACGTGAAGAGCGCCCCGCCTCCCCCGGCCACGCCCGCTCCGGTCGAACTCCCCGGATTCGGGAATCCATTCGCGTCGGGAGCCGGAGGAGGAAAATATTCGGGTTACATCGACCTCGTGACGACCGAGATCCAGCGCCTGTATAAACAGCCGCAGGATCTGCCGGAAAACATCTCCCTCTCGGTCGTTTTACAGCTTCAGGTGGACGAGGCGGGAACGCTCCTCGACTATCAGCTCGTGGGTTCCTCCGGCAATCCCAAATTCGATCAATCCGCGCTTCGGGCCATCTCGGAGCTCAAGAAACTTCGTCCTCCCCCTGCGGGCATGTCCAGGAAAATCGTCGTCAAATTTATCCCCCCGTCGTAATTCATGGACGAGGGGGCTCTTCCCGCGCTGCCGGGCTTGATTGGTTCCGAAATCCTCAGAATGGGAGGGAATTGACACGCATCAATAGAATCATTAGAATGCTGACAATGGTTCGATCTTAGATGAAAATCGGGGAACCCGGCCCCCATTCGATGCCCCCTGAAAATATTCCAGTTCAAAACCATACTCTCCCGGCCGGGGATTCAAATCCCTCCGCCGCTATCTTCTTGGCCTGGCTCCTCCTGTTCGGGTTCTTGGTCTTCAAGGCCGGTCCTGTAATCGCCGATGACCCGGGGCTCTTCGTCCAAGGGGTCATCCAACAACAATTGAAAGCTTTTAACGCGGATGACTATCCGGCCGCATACCGTTTTGCCTCCAAACATATTCAATCCGAGTTCTCGTCGGATGAATTCAAGGCGATGGTCCAGACGGGGTATCCCCAGATCGCCCGATCGAAGCGGACTTCCTTCGGCGATATCGCCTTCTCGGAAGGAGGGACTCGTGCGGTGGTCCGTGTCGACGTGACCGGCGTCGATCTTGTGACGGTTCGGGCGCAGTATCGAATGGTCCTGGAAAACGGGAGCTGGAAAATCGACGGCGTGATAATATACGACCGGACCGCGCCGATTTAGACGCTCACGAATTAACAACGATGGGAATGGCCGGCGGTCTTCGAAGGGGCCGATTTCTCTCTCAAGATGCCAATCGGGGATTGGTGGCTTTTCCCCCCGGCCGATGGTTTTTTTCCCGCAGGAGCTTTTCGAGGGCCTCGATCGGAACGGGCGGGCTGAACAAGTTGCCTTGAATTTCATCGCACCCTTCCTCGCGTAAAAATACAAGCTGCTGCTCATTCTCCACGCCTTCCGCGAGAACCTTCAGTTTCAGACTATGGGCCATCGCAATGATGGCTTTAATGAGTGCGACGTTATCGGAGTTCACCGGGATATTTTCCACGAACGATTTGTCGATCTTTAGCGTGTCCACCGGGAACCGGTTCAAATAACTCAGCGATGAATAGCCGGTGCCAAAATCATCCAACGAGACCTGAATTCCCATCTCCCGCAACGCATGCAAGGTGTTGAGGACGGTTTTCTGGTTCTGTATCAGAATACTTTCGGTGAGCTCCACCTCCAGGTATTTAGGGTCGAGACCGGTGTCTTTCAAGATTCGAGCCACGGTCTCCGGAAGCTGCGGATCCAGGATTTGTCGTCCGGAGAGATTCACCGACACACGCATCGGAGGAAGACCGGCCGCTTGCAGGGCCTTGTTTTGTTCACAGGCCGCGTTCAATGCCCATTGTCCTATCGGGACGACCAGGCCCGTTTCTTCGGATAAGGGAATGAATTCCCCCGGTGGTATCAACCTTCTGTCCGGGTGCAGCCAGCGAATGAGCGCCTCCATCCCGGGAATTTTTCCCGTGCGGAGGTCCATTTGCGCTTGGTAGTGAAGAACAAATTCCCGGCGCTCCAGCGCCTTCCGGAGGTCGTTTTCGAGGCTGAGCCGTTTCATGACGGCCGCGTTCATGGAGGACGTGAAAAATTGGTAATTGTTCCTTCCCTTGTCCTTGGCATGATACATGGCCGTGTCCGCGTTTTTGAGGAGGGTGTCCCCGTCTTGGCCGTCCGAGGGGAATACGGTTATGCCGATGCTGGCCGTGATGAACACCTCGTTGGTGTCCAGCATGAAAGGCTTGGAAAGCACATCGAGAATGCGTTGGGCCACGGCGGCGGCGTCCTGGACCCGGGTGATATCGGCAAGGTATAATGTGAATTCATCTCCCCCCAGGCGGGATACGATGGTGTTTTCCTCGTTGGCGCGGGAAGGGTAATCGCTCGACCGTATCCATTGCAGCAAGCGGTTCGTCACTTCTCGCAACAACCTGTCGCCCAGATCGTGACCCAGCGTGTCATTGATCTGCTTGAAATTGTCCAGGTCCAGAAAGAGGATGGCCACCCGTTGGTCGCTGCGCTTGGCCAACTGGAGCAGCCGGTTCAACTGTTCCTTGAACATCACCCGGTTCGGCAACCCGGTCAAACCGTCGTAGTAGGCCAGGACATGGATTTGTTCGACCATCCGGGCGTTGGAGAGCGCCACCGCGACCTGATCGACCAGGCGACTGATATGGAGCAGGTCATCCGGATTGTACTGGTGTCGGGTCGAATGGCCGAGGGTGATTATGGCCGCCAGTTTCTCTTTCAAAAAAACGGGCAGGATTAAAAATGATTTCATGCCGCGTTGGACCAGGGGGGCCAGGTAAGACGGCAGATGCGGGTCCGTGGCCTTAATAATATTCACCGAGCCTTGACGAAGCCGCTCGGCATCCTTCGGCGGGATCCGCACGGCCGTTTCCAGCTCCCCGGTTGCCCCGTCGCTGGAGCGGATATAGGCGCGGGTCGAATCCGGGGTTTTGGAATCGAGCAGGGCCACCATGACCCAATCGCAGGAAATTATCTCTCTCATGCCGGTGAGAAGGGCTTCCACAATTTGTTTGGTGTCCAGCGTTGAGAGAATGGCCCGGTCGATTTTAGCCGCGCCGGCGAGGGCCCCGATTTGTTTCCCCAATCGGCCCGCCATCGCGTTAAAGGAAACGGCCAATTCCTCGAATTCGTCTCCACTATTGATGGTCACCGGGACGTCAAATTCCCCGCCCGCGATGCGGCGGATGGCTTCTTGTAGTCGTTCAATCGGCCCTAAATTCCTTCGGATCAGGCCGATGCTCAAAAGCAAGACCACCCACAGGGTCATCAGGGAGACAAGGACGAAGGTTTTTTTAAAGTGGATCAGGGGCGTCAGCACATCGGATTTCGATTTGCTTACCACCACGGTCCACTTCGGCATAAAAAAATTGCTTTTTAGAAAAATAGACCAGTAGCTTGAAATGTATTCTTTTCCATCGGAGAGCCACTCGAACTGGCCCGAGGAGGATTGGGCCAGCAGGGACGCGGTCGGCTCCGTCAAGAGGGCCTTCCCCGGAAGGGAGGAGATCGGCACGATGTGGGATTGATCCGACAAGAAGACCTCGACCGCGGTTTGCGCGGATCCCTCCTCGGAATTCCCCCAAAGATAAGCTGGATTAATCTCGGCCACGAGAAGACCCTTCTCCGGGTGTTGTGGCTCCAGCATACGACTCATATATAAAGGCAAGGGGAGACCGGACTTCTTTCGAATCGATACAAGGGTTTTTCCGGCTTTCAGGTGATCCCTTTCTTGGGGGTTGGGGGCCGGCGGATTTTGAATCGAACCAAAGTGAACCACTGGATGCGCCGTGTCGGCGACAATCATCATGGACTTGAAATATCGCCCTAAGACCTGATTAAATTCTTCGGACGAAGGGCCGGCGCCTGACTTTACTTTGGACGCCACTTCCTTCATTTGCCCTTCAAGAAATTGCAGACGCTCGAAGAGAGAAAACGCCGTTTCCTTGCTGACTCTATGCAGACGCTCCTGCGTCTGCGTGGTCAGCTGTCTCACCACCAGGCTGTAGGAGATTATGGCGAGCGTCACTGTGGGGAGGAGGGCACACAGGATAAACAGCATGAAAATTCGGCGGGCGACTTTGCTTTGAAGGAATTTCCTATCGAATTTCATGATTAAAGTACACCCCTAAAACATCGCGGCCAGATCGACGAAGGCTCCGTCGTTGGCGCGAAGGATGTCGTCCTGGCTCATCTTGGTGGTGAGGGGTGGTTTACTTTGCCCGTCTTTCCCTTTGCTGTATAGATCGTAGGTCGAGTTCAAGGGAACGAGAAACTTGTCTTTCCGGGCTTTTCCCTTCCACCCAGGGCCCGCGGCCGAAAAATTCAGGTATTGATAGGGATGGCCCCAGGGATCCGGCTGCTCCCAGTTCAGGTCGGAAAGGCTGTCCGGAAGTTTCCCCTCCTCCTCCATGTAGACCTGTATCTTGAGCTGCAAAACCTGAATATCGGATATGGCTGCCGTGTTCCTCGCCCGGTCCAGGTAGGACTGATATATCGGGATCGCAATGGCGGCCAACGTGGCCAGCATCGCGACAGAGATAAGCATTTCGATCAAGGTAAATCCCCGGCACCACGCAGCGCACCCTTGAAATTCGGATGTCATAGCCGCTTGACGCCATCGTGTGCCCGGTAGATCCGTATTGATCATCTCTGAGGAATAACGAGACATCTAATGGTGCTCCCTCTGGAGAGCCCGATTCAGTCTTTTGTTCCGATATCTTTTTTCCATTCGATATTTTCTTGATTCTTGAGTTTAATCACACCGCCGCCTGGATCGTAGAAAAAGGAAAGGGCGTACTCTCCTCCGTCTTCATCCAGATAGGTGACCGTGTATAAGTCCTGTTGGTCTTGACGGAGCATTTTGACATTTTTGATGGATTGGATGCTTTGGTCCCCGTCGCCTGTTCCAAAGATCAATACGTCTTTTTTAAACTCCATAAAACGATCCTTATACTTCGCCGCCGAGGTTTCCCAAACCCCCACCATATCATCCGGGATATTGGTCGTTTGGCCCGATTCGCACCCCGCACCTGTGATTAGAAGGACAAAGACCGCCAAGATAGTACGCGTAAATATCCGGATATATCCCTTGTCATGGCTTGATACGGTCATCGATAAACCTGCGGTACGGACACCGTTTATAAAAGAAGGCGGACCGTTGAGGACAAGATTCTCAAAAAGACCCCGAATTTTCTCGAAGGGTTGATACGCAATTATCCTTAATATAAGGATAACTTGGAACCGCAGGTTGTCAAGAAAAGAGGAGGGAGGGTGTGGATTTGGATTGGGCCGCGATCTTCGTTTTGGCCGAAGCGGACTGAGTAGAAAGCGGCCTTTTGGCGGCGTCGTTGATCGGAAGCGGGGCCTTGCGGAGGAAATTCCGGAGGTGGGCCGGTGTGCTTGAGCGGCCGGCCGCTACTCCACGCTGTGCAAATCATGAGGGGATCGGACCATGATTTTTGCGACAATCCCGGAACGGGTGTTCGTCCTAAGTTTCCTCATGATGTGTTTAATATGATCTTTGACCGTATGGATGCCGATTTCGAGGTCCGCCGCGATCTCCTTGTTCGTGAAACCCCGGCTGATTAACCTGGCGATGGCCCCTTCCCGCGCCGTGAATTCGGAAAACCGTTTATTGAAGGTGGGCGAAACCTCGGTTTCTTCCGGTAGGACCTCGATCAATACCATCACCAACCCTTGATCCTCGCCCACACCGGCCAGGTGGATTCCTTTGCAGGAAAAAGTCGTTCCGCGGAAGCGAAAGATCTCCGAGGGAGGTGTGGCGCTCCCGTTTTGTTCGGCCGGGTCGGTGTGTTTTAAGACCCGGGATCTGAGCTCACGAAGTTTTCGAAAAAACTTCTCCTCGGAGGTTCGGGAGAGATGTTCCTTCCCGCTCTGTATATTCGAAAGAAGGGTCTTGGCCTCATGATTCATCAGGCCGATCTCGTTCTCTTTGCCCAAGATGATCACGCCCGGTTCCGCGTGTTGGGCGATTAACCTGAAGATTTCCGGTTTTTCCCAATCATCCTCCGTCGATTCGGTACGGCTCAGAATGGTGGCGCACGAACGGGAAGCGTGCTCGAGGAATAAGCTGTCCCGACCGGAGAAATCATAACGGTGGTTGGATCTCCAGAGGACGATCAATCCGATCGGCTGTTTTTTCTGATCGACACAAGCCCCCACAAGAAAAAATTTAAGCCCCAGCGGATGAATGACGTCTTGATAAAAAGGATCCTTCATCCAGACTTCGGTTTCAACGAGATCGGACCCCCTCTTTGCGATATATCCGTCATGACGCATCTGGTGAATCGTGGGTATGGGAGTTTTGGTATAGAAGCGATCGAGATATTTTGAAAAAGCTTCCTGGCTGAATTGGTGAAGGTGGATATCCGAGATGTTCAGGGACCCGGGATCGAACTTTAGAACCCATGCGGCGTCAAATTGAATCGAGCGTTGCAGTACCTCCAGGAGTTTATGACCCGCCGCGGCGACACTGCCTTGTTTTTCTTCATGTAAAGCCAGCTTTTGGAAGTTGTTCAGCGTTAACAAATGATGCTTTCCGAGTACCATGGGATCGCCTTTTGGTTCTTGCAGAGGTTTTTATTCCAGCTTTGTTTATTTAAATGTAACAGATCTTAATTCTTTTACAGTAAAGATGTCAAATAAAAAACCCAATAAACCCCCCCAGAAAAGGGGGTTGACTCTATAAATGTATGATAGTAGGATGGCACGACCATTTCGAAGGTCTCTGGAAAGTTAAAAATTGGCTTGATTTTTAGGTATTTATGGGCTTCTGCGGGAGTGGTGATCGGATCTAGGAAAGGTCAACCCCCGCGTGCTTTGATCATTCATGTTTCCTCAGACCGGCCTGCCGCTCAACCCGGTTTGATACGTGAGAAATCCCATGCCTGAAAAATCGCAGGAACTTCCCAGGGCCAGCGCAAGGTTTTCCTCCAACCTTCGCGTGGAATTCCATCGCGCGGTCGGTTCCTCGACTGAAAATCAAAAACAGCCTGGGCTTGACGGTGTGCTTCAGAACATCAGCAGCGGCGGGGCCTGCATCATGACAACGGATCCACTGAAGGTTGCGGAAGTGTTAAAGATTTCATTTCCCGTTCAACAGATTTTCACGCCGCGCACCTTGGCCGAGGTCCGGTGGACCCATCCTCTTCCCGAAGGCAAGTTTGCCGCGGGCTTGCGGTTTTTACTCTAGGAAGATCTTCGATTCCGGTAGGTGGTCTTTCCCGAATTAATTGGAACCACCCGCTCTTGCAATACTTTCCTCATCCATAATGCCGATGGAATGTCGAAGGGTGGCCCGGGCGATCTGGGCCGTGAAATGGGCTCTCAGATCGGCAAGCTCCGCTTGGGACAACACCGCCTCCGCCTCGATCAGGTCCGTGATAGTCTTCACTCCTCCATGATACCCCAATTCAACCACGCGAAGGTCCTCCTTGGCGTGTTCCACGGCGCTGGCGGCAACTTGAATTTGCTTTTCGGATTCGTCAAGCTTCAACCAGGCCTGGTGAACATCAAGCTGGATCCGATCCGAAAGCTGTTGTACCTCGAAGTCAGCACGCCGTAAATTGGCATTCGCCTGTTCCACCCGTTGATTGGTCCCTCCCCATTCCCACACATTCCAGTCCGCTGTAAGGAAGATCAGCCAACGTTGCTGGTCAACCTGACTGGGGGATACATCCTGCCGATACCACTTGGCTCCGGTATTAACCTGGGGATAATAGGAGGACTCTGCAACCCGCCGGGAAAAACCGGCGGCGTTAAATGACGCGAGCGCCTCCTGCAAATCCGGACGGTGGGATTGCGCCAGGGATAATGCCCCGATCAGATCGATGGCCACGGGCGGAAGATCCGGAACGGGCTCAAGTGAAGCGGAGGCATCGACGGGACGAACGATCAGAAGGTTGAATTGGCCGTTCTTAATCTGAACCTCGCTCGTCGCCGATAAGAGATTTTGTTCGGACTTGGCCTCTTTGAGCTCCACCTTCAATACATCATCCAGCGTATTTCGTCCGGCCTTGAATTTCTGTTCGACATCGGAACGCAGCTTTTTGAAATATTCGAGATCCTTTTCCGCGACTTTTTTTTCGGCCACGGCCTGAAGGACACCCAGATAAGCCTTCTCAACATCAAAAAGGAGATCATTCACGGCCTGTTTTTCATTCCAATTGGCCTCCTCTTCCATGGCCTGGGACTGCCGGAATCCGAAGTACAATCGCCCTCCCGCAAAGACCGGTTGTTCCAGGGAGGGGCCGAATTGATAGGTGGTTCGGTTTGTGATCGAGATCAGCGTGTCCTCCGCAGGAAATGAGAAGGTGTTCCCGAGGAGGTTTGATGTTGAAAACTCCCCCTGAGATAAGAGAAACTCTGAGGGTTTATTGTAACTTGTCAGATTACCATCGAGGTTGAGCTTTGGGAAAAGATCGGTGAAATGTTCTTTTCGCTCCGACTCCGCCTCGATGAACTGTTCATGGGCGATTTTAACCCCCCAATAGGCCTTGACGGCCTCTTCTCGTGCCTCCTGTAGGGTAAGTCCCAAGGCAGATGGAGACGGCACGATAAGACCTATCGAGATGAACAAACATAGAATTGATGAAACGATCCACTTCATCCAGCCACTCTCATCCCAACCATTGAACGCAGTTAAAACAGGCCCAAGATCTTGCAAACAAAAAGCAAACAGCCTCGAATACTAACAATCTTTAGCTGGAATTGTCAACCGCCTAAAAGGGGGGGATTGAGCCATTTCCGTACTCAGGAAATGCAAGATCGATTAGGAATGAGGGTTTGCCTTTAAATATTCCAGCATAGGGACTTCCCAGTCGTCTCCGCCGGTTCCGTCCAGTTTGCCATTAGGCCATCGAAGATGGGCATCGGTTCCTGTGATAAAATCGTCCGCGGTGGGCGGGGGGGGATGTGCCGGATCACAGGCACTTGCGGCGGTGGTCTGAAGATTGATAAGTTGAATTTGTACGGCGGAATCATTTACTACGGCGGAATTTTGCAGTTGACCGAACCAATCTACTGCGCTATGTCCGGGCGGGAGGCCGAATAGCGTCTCCTGATCCGCATCGCAGGCGGTTAAGGCGTCGAAAGTGCGGTTGGCCAAGTAGAGAGGCACCGCGGAAGTGGGATACGTATTCAGCTCGCACGAGGGCGTCTGGGTCCATGAAATGTTTGCAAACGGATTCGCGAAGGCATAGACAGCCGCGGCCGCCACATTATTCTGGCCCGGTGTCTTTGTCTGAAATCTTGCCATCGCATAGAACTGCGCGAAGGTCGCCCCGTTCGACCAGCCCATGACATAAATACGAGCGGGGTCGACAATCCCTTGCCCAACAAGAGTATCGATCAGATGATCGACATTCGCAACGTCCGGGTTTGTGGAGGGGGAACCCATGTCACGGTAATAATAATCGTGATGCCTTCCCGGTGAATCGGTGGTAGGCCAGTGGAGATTTCGCCCCTGAACCGAGGCGAGAATAAAGCCAGGACGATTGGTATCCCCGGTCAGGTCGTAGTCAATCGCCTTGACACGGATGCCGGTGTAGTTATACGCATCGCTGGCATGACCTCCGGAGCCGTGGAAAAAAATAAGTAAGGGTCTATTGGAAGCCGGCGACGCGCCGGACGGTTTGAACAGGCAGGAATATCGCCTGACTCCGTCCGGATCCGTCCAGGTCATTGGGGGTCCATCGTTTATCAATCCGTTACTGGTCTTGCAGGCAGGGGCATTGCTTGCCGTGTTCACGGTCTGGTAAGAGAACCCTCCGTTTCCAAAAACGATCGCGTGGTTGCATGGCTGCGCTCCGCTGCAAACCGGAAGCGGCTGGGTGAGGCCGGTGGTTGTGCCGTCGCACGCATACACGATCGGCGGAGCTTGCGTCGAGGACGACGAATGCTTTGATCCGCATCCCCAGAAGGCAAGGCATAGAACCGTGAGCCACCAAACCCTTCTGGAGAGGGCGGGAACCCGCTCGAGGTCCAGCACGGAGTTCAAGTTCATGGCCGATGCGCCAAGGCCCCGCTCAGAGATTCTTCTTTAATGTGCTTCCCTCTGGTTTGGCCGATCCATTCCCGGGAATCCCGGCCGCAGGTCCGGGGATATACCGAAGGGCTATCAGGCCATCCAGGATCTTCTGGAGGCTTTCTTCGGGGGATTCACGATCCGTGTAGACCGTGATTTCGGATCGGGTCGGCGGTTCATAAGGATCCGAGACCCCCGTGAAGTTCTGAACCTTGCCTTGGATGGCCTTCGCGTAAAGTCCCTTTACATCCCGCCGGATGCATTCCTCCACGGGACAGTTGATGTATACCTCCACAAAGTGTTCAATATCGGATCGGGCCTGATCCCTGGACTTTTGATAGGGAGAGATGGCGGCGGTGATGGCCACGGCCCCCACACGGCTCAACAACTTCGCCACATAGGAGATGCGCCGGAGATTCTCCTCACGATCCTCTTTTGAAAAACCGAGGCCCTGGTTCAATCGTTGACGCACTTCATCCCCGTCCAATATCTCGACGGGAAATCCGAGCTCAAGAAGTTTTTTCTGAAGCATTCCCGCCAGAGTGCTCTTCCCGGAACTTGGAAGTCCCGTAAACCAGACCGTAAATCCTTGTCGTCTCATTCCTTCTTTCCCTTCTCTCCTTTCCGAGTGGCGCCTCGTCGTCAACCCGGATTGATATGTTTCCTGCTGACGCTTATTTCGAGGCCGCCCGTCCCCAAAACGACTTCTTTTCCGAGGCCGTTCCTTCCGACGGATTCACGATCTTTTCCGTTTGTGCTTTCTCCGTTTTCGCTTGTGAAGCCGGAACTCCGGCCTGACGGATCGACTCGACATTCGGCTCCGAAGTCTCCAATTTTTCTAACTGGCTCCGTGTCACGCGAAGCTGCGTCTCGAGCGACTGGATCCTCCGTTCAAGTTCCTTTCTCTGACTCTCCTTATCCCGCCCTGGGTTAGGTAGTGCCCTTTGCCCGAAAGCTGGCGCGGCCTGCCCCATCCCGGCCATTCCTTGTCTTTGACCTTGAAACCCTCCTGGCTGCATTCCCTGACCCTGTCCTTGGAAGCCGCCCGGCTGCATTCCCGGCGCTCCCTGGCCTCGGCCACGGAAACCTTGCCACATTCCCCGGAACCGCTGTCCCATCCCGGGTTGTCCCTGTCTCTGACCTTGAAAGCCTCCCGGCTGCATTCCCTGACCCTGTCCCTGAAAGCCGCCTTGTTGCATTCCCGGCGTTCCCTGGCCTCGGCCACGGAAACCCTGCCACATTCCCCGGAACCGTTGTCCCATCCCGGGCTGTCCCTGTCTCTGACCTTGAAAACCGCCCGGCTGCATTCCCTGACCTTGCCCTTGAAAGCCGCCCTGTTGCATTCCCGGCGCTCCCTGGCCTCGGCCACGGAGACCCTGCCACATACCCCGGAACCGTTGTCCCATCCCGGGTTGTCCCTGTCTTTGACCTTGAAACCCTCCCGGCTGCATTCCCTGACCTTGTCCCTGGCGCCGGAAACCCTGCCCCATACCGGGACCTCCCTGACCGGGACCTTGAAACCCTCTTTGTCCCATCCCTGGACTTGGTCCGCGAGCGGGTTGGCCCGGTCTAGTCATTCCCTGCTGTTGTCCTTCCGCTTTGTCTTCCTTTTTGTCCTGGTCGCCCATATGATCCTCTCTTTCGTTGGTTAGTTCTCGGTTTAGTTTCACTATGACTTAAATAAATCCGATTCGTTCAACTCCTACTGCGAACGCTTCCATTTGATACTTTTCCCTTTCGGACCGGTGAGGGTCATATCATTGTCACCGACTTCAACCTTCATATCGACCCACTGGTCTTTCTTGGCCTGCATCTTTGCCGTTCCATTGTTGTAATCCTTAAGAACCATAGCACCGGCATGTTTGCCCTCCGCAACCTTGCAATCTGTATCGCTGCACTGGAACATTCCTCCCTTGGGCCCGGTCCACTTGCCGGACAGACCGGCCGCTTCGACACCCGTTGCCACCAAGAAGAACATTAGAACGAACAACCCGACTCGCAATGTCATTGCATCCTCCTTTTGTTGTATGTAATGGCCCTGGTTGAAAACTTACTTTACAAACCATAAAAGCTTAGAACCGGTGAAGCTTGCCGGGTTGGGAGCACTGGCGGTGACCTTGTCCAGATAGATCCGTTCCGTGATCATGAACGGATTATACTGAGACACACCGTTGGTTCCCCATGGAACCTCCAGACAGTAGGGCTCCGTCCCGCAGCTTCTGGAAATCTTCATGGCGAATACCGTGGATGGATCCACTCCGGTGTCTCCCAAATACGACACGGAAGAACCAGCCGTGTCCAGGTCGATGAAGGTTACCACCCCGGCCAAATCGGTGTAGCGGGTGACCGCATATGAAAAATAAGTATTAAGCGTGTCATCCGAAAACGCATGATGGTTTACACCGGCGACGATCAGAAAACCCTGATTGTCGGGCAGGCGGGTCAGACACGTGCTGGTCCCGCCGTTGGAATCGGGACAGTAAAATCGCGCATACAAGGCATCGGGGGCGTCGAAATTACAGGGCTGATATACATCCCGGCACTGAGCCTGAGGATCGACATGTTGGAGATTCTCTTCTCCGACGGCCGCGAGGGTGTATCCTTCGGCCTGGTATTTGCTGATGATCTGGTCGACCAGGGTCGCGAGGCCGCTTCCCGCTCCGGCGTCCGCTTCGGAGGCGTCGGTCCGGAGAGTGTCTTTCCAATTCGGGAGATCCTTGTCCATGACGTCTCCCGATTGGCCGGGACCGTCAAAGAACAGGATTTGCATGTTGGACGGCGACTGGGCGATGTAGTCCTTAATCATTTGCAGCTCACCAGGGGTTCGCTGGGTTAAGCGAAGCACAAAACCGAGCTGGTCGGGAAAAGGCAGGCTTCTATTGGCGAATCGTGCCGGGAAGAGGAGATGACTGATCGTCCCCTCCGGAACCCCGGCCTCAAGCAGCGCTTGATGAACGGCATAGGCCGCCTTAAAGTCGGCCGCGACAATCAGTGCAAAAAAGGTGTTGTTCGGCCCTCCCAACGAATTGAGATTCTCTTGGTTAAGGCTTAAACCGATACTGGACGCCGTGTTAAAATATTGACCGGTGACGGGGTTGTACTGGCTATACTGGTTTATCGTGAAACTGTAGTAGGTGATCGGAGGCGGCGTCGTCCCGTATACCACAAAAGCATCATCTCCGTCCAAGGGGAAGGACGTGGGCGTCGGTGTGCCCGTCGGCATATAGGCTTCACCATACCGTGTAATCGGATTATTGACGTAGCGAATACACCCCGGGTCCGCCGGGGGGCAACTTACCGGCCAGATCATCTTGGCGGCCTGAAGGGCGTATCCCGCGCGAATCAGAGAGGCCGTGGCCTGCGTATTGCTGACACGCGATAATAGCGTTGAGGGATCGAAAACCGCTGAAACGGCGGATCGGATAATATAGGTTCCGGTCGATAGGGTATTGACGATAAGCCCCGTCACCTCGTTTCCCCCGGCGGCATAGCGGAATTGAGCCGGCTGTCCGGCTGTTCCATTTCCCGGGGCGGGCGATCCGGTCCCGTTGAGTGCCAGGGGGAAACACCAGACCGGGCGAGCGATCACGGGGCCTTTGGCCGGAAGCGCGAAGGCGCCCAAATATCCGTAGGTCTGGGAATCGGACTGGGTTATCTGGAAATTCGTGGCGGCCACTATTTCGTTCGTCCCCTGGTCGTAAGCGATGGCGAAGGGACTGCCGACCCTGGCCGTGGCAGCTCCATTGTTCATCCCGCATCGGATGAGGTCCGAATTGGAAAGCGGAAGGGGCGGGGGGACATCTCCGGAAAGGGTGTCGACGTCCCGAAAGACGTAAATTCCGAAGGTCGTGCCGACCAATAGCGTGCGGCTCTTCGAATCAAACCCGGGGGCGGCATGGATGTCGTCGCCGACGACGAAATTGATCACGGACCGCCACTGCCGGCTTAGGGTGCCATGGTCATCGACGACAGCCGCGATGGCGGGCCAGAGCTTTCCGTTCAGAAAAGCGTCCGCGTCGGTAAAAATAAGAGGCTTTCCATCGGGCTGCACCCAAGCAACCGGTGAGGCTGCGGGGGCATTGATTCCGATCATGGCCCGGTCCGGGGTGGGATCGGACGGGGAGAGGGGAGTGATGATCGCCTTGATCTTCGTCTCCATGCCGGGAACGTCAGGCTGTGTTAATTCAATTCGCACGACATGGACCGGGCTCTGCTTGGGGTCCAGCGGATTGGAGGCATCGGCCTGGAAAGTAGTCACCAAATAGAGAACATTACCGAGGATGGCCGGGGAGTTGTTGGTGATCATGATGCCATGATAGAGAGCCCCGTTTACCACGACGTTGGTACTCATTTGATAGGCATCGATCACGCTGCCGTTCACCGGATTCAACTTAATGATCCAGCCCGTGTTTGTGACGGTCACGATCTCCTTGGCGTCGTCGAAGCTCAGGGAGACCGGCATCCCCACCCCGCTGGGGGCCGCGGTGGTGATTTGTGTTGTGGGCGTTTTCCAGACCCGCACCCCGTTCGCCACATAGGCTACGAACTCGGCCGGGTTGGCCGCGAAGACCCAGTGTCGGACCGGGTCGCCATTGATCCCCATCTTGGCCAGTAGAAGCCCGGCGGGAACCCGGTGCGTGGTTCCGGGGAGGTCCTCCGGAGGGCTCTTCCAGATCACGCCGCCGCTTTGATAGTCGAAGGCCGCCAGGGCGGGGTAGTTGGGCATATCGTAGGCGCACACCGCCATCGATTCTCCTGAGACGCAACCCAAGACCCGACTGGCGCCGGGAGAGACGGTAGGGTCAAGGATTTTTTGCGAAGACCCCAGCGAGAGGATGGGGGGAAGATCCTGATACGAGTTGTCGTTGCGATTGCAGTGGGCCATGGGACACCAGACCCCGTCCGCCTCCAGACTGTCGATGGTCGAGGTCTGAGCGTACAAAGCGGTCGGCTCGACCGTCAGGCCGGTGAGGGTCAAAACTGCAAAGGTGATGAACTGTCGAATCGTCATGATTTTCCCGCCTAAATCAGATCGGCGTTTACGGTTTCTCCGGCATCGGATGTTTTTGGAAAAAGGTCAACAGCATATCGGTCGCCGAAAGATCCATGTTGCCGGGACCGAGTGCCCGGGCCAGGCGCGGAGGAAACCGAATAATAAATCCCGGCCATTGATGACCCATTCCTTCAATGGTACAGAAGGTCACCTCCGAACCCTGACTGCAGTGAGGATGCGTTTCGCAGGAGGCCGCTCCTTTCTTGTAGGTCACGCTTGTGTCATTTGTGCACCCATCCCATTTCACCCAGTGATCGATCGTTTCGGGGGCTCCGAGCTTATAATAGTCATATTGCGTAACCCCTTTTCCCCCCGAGTAGGGATGGAAGGTATCCGACGTACCGTGAAAGTGAAGGATCGGAACCGGGCGTTTGGGACTGCAATTTTTCAAACTCAAAGAACTGGCGTTGATCGCTACGGCCGCAATCCGATCAGACAGTTCGCACGCCAGGCGATAGGTCATGTTTCCGCCGTTCGAAAATCCGGTAGCGAAAATGCGCCGGTTATCGATGTTCACGACGGCCGCCAAATCGTCAAGGACAGCCCGGACAAAGGCCACGTCGTCGAGGTTCTCTTTATAGGGAGGGCCGCAGCAATCATCTCCAGCATGCCAAAAGTGCTCATAGCCGGCGGGATAGGCGATCACAAAGCCGTCCTGATTTCCTCCCAGCTCATCCAATCGGGTCACCTTGGCGAACTGCTCCGGAGTCGAACTGCCCCCGTGAAAGGCCAGGATCGCGGGAGCCGGTTTCGTCCGATTCATACTCTTCGGGATGTAAAGCCGGTAGTAACGTTGCTTTCCCTGTACGGTCAGTGTTCGGATCGATACCCCCACCGGTACAGTCTCGGCCGCTTGGACCCCATCACCGACGCCAATCGTCCTAGAGCAGGACGAGAAATCGCCCATTAATAACAACAGAGCTCCGGCCATGATCACCGTTTTCATTCCATGCATTACAACCCTCCTTTGATCCCGTTGCGTCCGAACGTTTTCCTGAAACAAACGGCGGCGCGACGCCGGATCGCCTTATTTTTTGGTTCCGGAAGCGACCACATAAAACTCGAAGTAGGTTTCAAGACGATTCAGCCAGGATGAGACCGCCGCATGGTTTCGGTCGTCCAAAGTGCCGTTCTGCTTTCCCTCGTCCAGATAGGCCCGGAGGTGTTCGGAGAACCCGCCCCAGCTCTCCCGGGTCGTGTCCACCGCGATGACATCCCTGAAACCCGCCTGCTTCAATGCCTCACCGAACTCCTCCGCGTTGCGGACGTAATTGACCTCCTGCTGAGTTCGTTCCTGCGGGGTCTGTGCCCGCGGGGTGAAGATTGCATCGCATAGGACCAGTTTACCCCCCGGTTTGAGAACGCGGTGGGCCTCCCGGAGAAACATATCACGAGTGTCAAAGTGTCCGGCGGCTTCGACGCAAAGGACGTTGTCGAAATGCTCATTTGGAAATTCCAGATTCACCGCGTTCATCAGCCGGAAATCCACGCCGGGCGCGTTTCTCCGGCAGATCTCGAGTTGTTTCTCGGAGATATTGATCCCGATGATGTTCTCCGGCTTGTAGTAGTTGAGCAACAGGCGTGTCGAGGCTCCCTTGCCGCAGGCCACATCCAGGATATTCCCTTTTTTCTCGGGAATGTACGCCAGCAGTTTTTCCACCAGATTCTCGCAGGCTTCCCGTTGGTTCTTCGTTCCGGCGTCCCAGTAGCCGAAGTCCCAGAAATCGCTGTTATCATAAAAACCATTCAGCAGGTTGAAGTCCAACCGGAAGTCGTACGCCTGTGCGATCCTGGCGGCGGACCTTCCTATCGCCGATGGAGTATATGGGACACCCATCCCCCCGGCCATCATCTCCGCCAAACCTTCCGGGAGCGTGATTTGAGACTTAAAACCAAGAATCATCTCGGCCTTTGTGGTGTCGTATCGTTGATACCCCTTCAACTGTCCCAGGAAGCGGCCCGGCAGCGGCATCCCGCGATTGATTCGAAACATTGCCGCCCGGAGCATCCGGTTCATTTCGTCAACAGACGCAACCTCCGGCCCGGCAATGTTGAACTCCCGCCCGACCGCCTCCGGACGCTTTCCAGCCAGGATAACCGACTCGGCTGCGTCCCGGACATGCACCATCTGGAGACCCACCTGATTGCCCTGGCCCGCGCGGCGATTCGGACCCTGCATGGCCTGCTGGACCATTCGGTCGGACATGGGAGACCCTGCGCCGTACACGATGGAGGGGCGGAGGATGACGTATTCGAATCCCGACTCCTTGGCCGTCTGACGTATCATGTTCTCGATGGTGCGCTTGGGTTCGATATAGTTCAAAGAATATTCGCCGCCATAAGAACCCTCCAACGGCGCTTCCTCGTTGACCGGCCATTTGTTCATGTCGGATGAAGACCCGTAGACCGCCACCGTACTGGTGTAAATAAAGCGACGTATACGATGCTCCGCGCAGGCCTTGAGTAGATTCGAGGTGGTTTCGATATTGATCCGAGCGATGTCCTCGCCGTCCCCCGATCGACCTTTGGCGATGCCGCGTTTCGACTGCCAGGCGAGATGGTAAACGATTTCCGTCCCTTCAACGGCATCGGTCAGGACCTTTACATCGGTCAGGGCCCCCGGAATGACCTCGACCCCTTCCATTTTCTGAAGTTCCCGGCCGTGGTCTGATTGTGCGAGCGTTTCCGGCCGCACGAGCACCCGGACCTGGTCGCCCTGTGCCAACAGCCGCTTGAGTACTTCCCAACCGATGAAACCGGTTGCTCCTGTCAGTAGAACTTTCAATGGACACTCCTTCTGCTTAAGGGTTTAAACTCATCGAACCGGCCCGTTCCGTCACACATATCCGAATTGTCGGGCCAACGCCTGAACCTCCGGTCTGAATTTCATTCCGTCCTTGCGCCATGGGACCGGAGCGTCGAGACTCAGCGTCGCCGACTTTCCGGCCCTCAGGGCGGGTTTCTGAAGAAAATTCGGGTCATTTCCCAGATGGGCGTTGGGCGGCCCGAAGCACGCGTACGGCGACCGTTCCGGATGCTTCATTTGCTCGATCGCTTCCGGGTCCGTTCTAAATCCCAGCCAGCTTGCGATGTCCCGAAGATGGAGATCCGGGTCGGCCATCAGGTCCTCCCCGCGAATCTGCATCCACTGCCAGGGAGGGAGCGCGGACAAGAAATGACGTATATTTGTTTGAAGCTTGTACCAGCGCATCTGCGGATCAAGGGTCGGCGGATCGGTGCTATAGTCATATAGCCCGTCGTCCGACCGGCTCGACGAGGGTGCCCCTCCGATTCCGGGTCTAGGCCTGACGGGCCGTGCTCCCTCCGAATTCCCAAGCCCTCGCGGCAACGCGCCGAATTGATCGAACTCCTCGAATGCCTTCAGGACCGATTGCCCGTGTCCCAACGGATGGCGCAGCAGATGAAGAAATTTTGCGCGTGGAAAGACGCGGCGGGCCCGTTCCATGTACTCGACACGGTAAACGGTGGTCGGGCTTTTTTCCACCACGGCCAGAGGATCGACCTGCTCCGCGATCTCCCGGAAGATCGAACCGGTGTCACGGTTGAGTCTCTGTCTCAGCCAGTTCCAGGCCTCCCGGATGGTCTGCTCCGTCTGCTCCTGGCCGTAAATTTCCGCGACGACCCGAAGCGGCCCGTGAACGCCGATCGCGGTGCCTTGCCGGAACATCGCCCACCATTCGGACATGTTTTCGGCGACAAATAGATTCATCTCAGGCAAGCCGTACATTTGAGGATGCTGCCCAAGCATGGCGGAGACCACGCTGGTATAGGAGCGATGAGGCGCCAAGATTATTAAAGGATCCGCAACCGGCATTGCAACACCTTTTCAGTACAGTGGCATCATGGGTTGATCGGCGGCCGTCACGGTCGAACCGTGTGTGTCGAACGCGGCCGCCATTTCTGCAAAACCTTCCTGCATGGCCGTCCCCGGGACGAAGCCGAGGAGTCGTTCGGCCTTCGTCATTTCGTAGATGAGAACATACCGTCGCCAGACCTGAGACGGGTCCGGCCACGGCGAAACCCATTCCGTACGGCCTCCGAGCCTCCGGATCAGGGACACGACATCCCGATACGTGGCCACCTCGATCCCGGCCAGGTTAAAGGCTTCGTGGGCCGCTTCGGGTAAGGTTCCCGCCCGCACAATCCCCTCCGCCAGGTCACGGACATGGATGAGCTGCATGGTGACCTGGGAACCGGGACCGCTTCCCGCCCTTGGATCGGTCAGGGCACGCTGGACCATCGCCTCAGCGGAAGGACTCCCCACCCCGTAGCAGGTGGAGGGGCGGAGTATCACGGGCTCAAACCCCAAGTCCTTCGCATACCGCCGCACCAGGCTTTCGGCCGCCACCTTGGACCGGCCGTAATTACGCAAATCTTCGGTTCCCCTCGGGTTGGTCGGGGTGTCCTCGTTGATCGGCCATTCGTTCGGAGAAAAGGCCCCGCCGTATACCGCAACGGAACTCGTAAAGACAAAGCGGCGTATCCCGCCTGCCCGGCCGCAGGCCCGAAGGAGGTTTTCCGTCCCGTGTACGTTGATCTTCATCAGGTCGACGTGCGAACTTCCGGGCAGAAGAGCGGCCATATGGTAAACCATCTCCACGCCCCGAACCGCCTCGGTCAGAAGCGCCTCATCCGTCACGCTTCCGGCCACCACCTCGACCCGGTCCGGTTGTCGAAGATCCTTGATCGTTTCCGGCAAGGCCAACACACGGACCCGGCCCTCCTGCATCAGAACCCGATCCAGGACATGAGAACCGATAAAGCCGGTGGCGCCGGTTAAAAGCACGCGAGGATTATCCCCGCTCCCTCCGCCGGACATCGAAGGTCGATCCGAAGCCTTGCTCGGGGCAGAGGGCTTCTGATCACTGCGTGATTGGTTTTTAGCCTTCATCGTTTCACGATTCGCCATAACTTTACCCCTTTACCCCCGTTGATGCGGCGGGTTCGGAAACCAATTCTTCGGATGGCCGACGGCGTTTTCGGCCCAGCCACACCTCAGCGCCCCCGTCCGGATTCGGGATATATTTCCACCCGGTCGCCGTCTTGACCGCCACCTCCGGACCAAACGGGTTCGCGGTCCCCAGCAGAAATCCATACGGACTGGACAGAAAGGTCCTTGCGCCGTAATTGTAGGGATTGCCCATCCCGTTTCGGGTGACGGGGACCCACTGGATCCCGTCTTCGCTCCGCCAAAGCTCGAACCCACCCCCCATGCGGATGAGGTGATCCGCGCCGAACCCGCGCATCAGGTCTTTGTACAGCCCCTCGACCCGTGTGGCATACGGCAGGAACACGCTCCAATCGAAGGTGGAGAGATAGATCCATCCGTCGTGGACGCCCATCCGCCATTTATAACCGGCGAAGACGTTGTCAAAACCCGGTCCCATTCCGGAGAGGGGATACCGCATGCCTTCCGGTGTTTGACGGGGGGTGCCGACGACCAGGTCCCAGGAGTTGTCCGGATAGATCCGGACCACTTCGCCGGCCGCCGGGCCGATAATGTTCCAACGGTCATACCCGCCGTTTTGTATCCCACTACCGACATAAATGGCGTCTTTGAAGGCGCAAAGGCTCATGGCCATCTCGTTGAGGCTCCCCCGATAGGCGCCGTGCCCGAGGGCTTTCGTCCAACGGCAGGGGGCATCGCCCGTCGCCGGCGTTTTCCAGACCTGATAACCCTCGATATGATTAAAGGTCCCGGCATAGAGATGGTCGTCGAAGACCGCCAGCTCAAAGATCCCGGTGTTGTTCGGATCGCCGAAGCCGGGCTCGCAGGCCAGCTCCCATTCCTTATGGAGCGGGTCTGCGCAGCGAAAGATTTTTGGAGCCTTTGTCGTGTTCCAGGTCTTGCCTTCCCCGGCGGGCGCGGCGTACAAATGGCCGTCGAAGGCCACCAGCGATCGAAACGTGGAAATGTTCGGGTTTCCCAAACCCGGTTCGGAGACCGGATCGAATTTCAAGCCCTCCGACGAGCGCAGGACGCGGGCCCCGGTGCCCCGGGAGACCGAAGATACCGTGCTGACATAGAGGGCGGGCTCCGGATCGGAACGCCCTTGAAACACCACCATGCCGCGGTAGCCGAGGTCCCGCGGAACTTCTTTTCCGTTCCGCCCGATGATGTCCGGTGAAGTGTGCAGGTGTTCAAACCCGCCGCTGGCCGGATCCCACCTCCAGATCTGGGCCCGAAGATCGAGATCCTCGACGCGATCCGGCACGTTTACCGGCCACGGGTCCATCGAGGCGCCGTCCGGCGGCGGAAACAACTTGAGCAGTGCCAAAATATGCCGGGAGGTCCCCATATAAACATGGTCCTTATACCAGGCCATCGAATGGACGTACGAATTCTGCGGATCCCCGAAGCCGTTCACGACGATTCGCATGAAGTCCGTTCTATCCAGACCCGCTGATGACCGTTTGTTGCTGTTCAATTTCGACTCTCCCAATGAACTCCTCCACATGTTTTACAAAACCTTCCGGCTTGAGAACCGGATGAAAATGTCCCGCGTTCGAAATCAGAATCGACCGGCAATGGGGAATGCACTGTTTCAACCCGCGAAGCGTCGGCAGGCAGCTGGAGCGCCGCCCGAAGATCGCAAGGGTCGGCTGTTTGACCCCTCGAATCTGCTCCACCGTCAGTCCGGCCGGGTCCTCGAGGTCCCGGTGGGCCGTGGTGGTTCGCATCAACTGGGACCAACGCTGCATGGCCCGCGAGTTTCCCGTCCGCGCTCCCAAAAACCCCCCCATCCGATCGCCATGGCCCTGTTCCGTAACCGACGGAGATCGCCGCAGATGGGCCAGGTCCTCGAACAGGCTGTAGGCGACCCGCGGCAGGTTCTCCGGCAGCTCGATCCCCGCCCGGCGAAGCCGCGTGTTGAGACGTTTCCAGTGGGCCGTGCCGCGGGGTTGCAGGGGAGGTTGCAAGGCCGGGACCCGGGCATCCGCGAGCGTAAGCGACCGGACGCGTTCGGGATGAAGCACGGTGTAATGCAACGCGACCCCGCCTCCAAAGCTGTGTCCGATAAGGTGCACCCGCTCGTCGCCCAGATGTTCCAGAAGGTGATGCAGGTCGTCCGCCATATCGTGAGTGGTGTAACCGGAAGGCGGACTGCCGCTGTAGCCGTGTCCACGCAGATCGTACACCACGACCCGATAGCGGCGTGCGAGTATCGGCACCACGCTCATGTACCAGAACGCAAGGTTCGAGAACAGTCCATGGATTAAAACAAGGGTCGGACCTTGTCCCGCAGCTTGATAATGAACCGGCAGCCTGTTGATTTCCGTGATCGGCATCGCTCGAACCTTTAAGACTACTCCAAGTATCCCAACGCCTTCAACTGTTCCATGACTTGCGATTTTTGACCCTCATCCATGGAAGCCTTTTCCGGCCCGGCTCCCGACGATCCCGCCGAAACGGTGGGCGGCCCGGTGCGGAGCGGACGGACCTTCAAGAATTCCGACTCGAACGCGTCGAGGGCGGGTTTTCCCTCCAGATCGCTTGGTACGGCCAGTCCCAGGCTGTAAAGGAGTGTGGGCGCGATATTGATGATCGGGAACTCCGACACTTCCCCACCCGCCCGGATGCCCGGACCGCGCCCCATGAAGACCCCGTGTGGATGATGCGTGCCGTAGGGGAGCATCCGCCGCTTCAACGGCTCGTCGGCCCGGAGCACCGACAGAAAGCTCCGGTCCCGCAGGGCCAGGGTGAGATCCGGCGCTCCGGCGGTCCGCTCGCCCGGGAAGGCCTCCTCGCGGGTCAGAACGCGCTCCACCACCGGCTGACCCGTTTCAGGGTCCCGAAACGCGAGCAGCCGGTCGATCAGTTGCCGACGGAAGGAATGATACTCTTCCGCCGGGACCCCCGGCATGCCGGGCTTGCTGGCCCGGCGGATGAAAATTCCGTTGCTGCTCGCGGTGAGCGCGAAGGCGGTCGTGCGGGGGGCGGCGGGCGTCGAATCCCAGCCCCAGTCGTACATCGTATCGGATCCGGTGTGGCCTTCCAGCGTGAGACGCCCGTCTTTGTCCAGGGCGACCCCATCCGCCCATTTCAAGTATCCCTGTTGTTCAAGCCAGACGTTGGTGTAGAAGATTTTTCCACCTGCGTCCGTAAACCCGTGATCCGAGGCCATGAAGACACGGGCCTCGGGGCCGGCCATCTGGATGATCTCGGCCAGGAAGCCGTCCAATTGGCGGAAATAATCGAGGCAGTGCTCCCTTACCTTTTGCTCCCAGGCGGTGGGATTTTGAGGCGTGAACTTCGGGTCCAGCAGATAATAGCAGAGGTGCTGCAATTTATCCACGCCGTCGAAGAGGATCGCGGTGAGGCGGCAGGGCTCCTCCTTCATGAGCATTCGAACGATCTCGAACCACTGTTGTTCGCGGGTGATATGAAATTGGATCCAGGGTTCGAACTCCTCCTTCCCCAGGCCCTGGAGGGCCTTGCGCTCCACGTCCCAGTCGAGCGCCAGCTCCTTGGCGTTGAACTCCGGACGGGCCTTGAGCCGGCCGTATAACTCCTTGGGATATACGGCCCGGGAAAGATAGCGCCACGGCACGAAGCCCGGGATGACGAACCCGTTGATCGGTTGAGGCGGGAACATGCACGGAAAATTCAATGTGGTGACGCGACACCCTTCCCGGCTCGCCATCGACCAGACGGTTTCGCAACGGACATCCTCCGAGGTGAGGAGGGTGTACTGTGGATGATCGGTGTCCTGCTCGACCCGCACGAAGTCGAACACCCCGTGGCTCCCCGGAGTCCGTCCCGTCATCAGGGAAGTCCAAGCCGGTGGGGTCAACGGATGGGGCGTGGAGAGCAAAATTCCCCGGACCCCCCGGGAAACGAACTCCCGGAGGAAGGGCATCACGCCCGCCTTCATCAATGGATCCAGCACGCTGAAGGTCGCTCCGTCAAGCCCGATTAATACGGTTGGATGAAACTGCTTTTCTGTCATGATGCCTTTCCCTCCTCGCGGATGCCGTTTTCGATATAACCGATCAGGTCCGCGACTTGAAGATCGTTGACATGGATCTTCGCCGCGATCAATTTCTGGAAAATCAGGTTTTGCAGCCGGTACTGTTTCTGGAGCTCGGCGATCAGATAGACCAAATTGATCGACTCCAGGCCGAGGCTTCCGAGCCGCGTGCCGATCGTGATCGGGCCCACATCCCACTCCGCGGTGATTTCCTCGAGCATGCGGAGGACGGTTGCCTGCACCGTGCCCGGCTCCGTTCCCTCTGCGCGATGGATACTATCCCCCATTTCCTTCATCCTCCTTTTCTTCGATCCAGGCGGTGGCCGTTATTAAATCCCCGTTCCGGCCGGTCCGGGCGACAAGGCGGCGGCCGGCGAAATCCGGAAAGGCCGCGGCCATTTCACCGACGAGGCCGATCGTCACGGTTCCCGTCGAAAAATCCAGCGACTCCACCGAGAGGGCCCAAGGCCCGCCGATCACGCCGGTGCCCAGGGCCTTCCCGACGGCCTCTTTGGCGCACCAAGTCCGGACCGACCATTCAAGACGCTCGGAAGGGGGTGCGCCTTCGAGCAGATCGTGCTCCGCCTGCGTGAGGAGATCGGCCTCAAAGCGCCCGTTGAAGCGGCTCAGCCGTTCCAAATCGATCCCGATTCCCTTGACGCCCGCCGCCGCCCCGGCGACGGCGGCGGCGATCCCGCCCGCGTGGGTCAGGGAGAGCAACGGGCGGTCGGCTATGTCGGCGGTCCAAGGCCCCTGCGGGATCGGCTGGCCCTTCGGCCCCTTTCCGATTTCAACATCGGCGGGATAGACCGTCAATCCGTGACGTTCTTTCAGCCAGACGCGGACGGCGTCTTTGGCCGCCATTCGTCCGAGCAGCCATTCGATCCGCCGGGGCTCGGGAAGATTGAGGCTGTGCCACATCTCCCGTTCCTGGCGACTGAGAATAAGGTGGGCCAGGACCCGGCACCAGATCATCCATCCTCCTCGGAGCAGCTCATCGGGCAGTCCGTCCAGGAGCATGCACCGAAAGGCCTCGGGGGCACGGAATTGTTCCAGGCCTTCGGCCCAGTCCCGGCTCAGCACTACGTCCAGCGGTGTGATACGGAAACGGTAGAAGGCGTTGGGCATCTCGAAGCGGCGATCCCACCAGCCGGTCAATCTCATCCAGATTCCTCCGTCCGAGCCGACGAGATCGATGTCCGAGCGGGTCTCGGCCTCCCCCACGTCCGTGAGACGGGCCCGGCAGACAAGTTGCTCGTCCACCGCGAGGTTGGGCCGGTAGATCCGGAGCGATTCGAGACGAAAGGGGAAAACGTTGAAACGGGTCGTAAGATTTTCCAAGGCCCAATAGCCCACCACCTGGCCGGCGGCGTCAAGAACAACGGGATCGGTGACCAGGGCGGGGGCCGGCCGTGACTGAAAAAGGGTGTCGGTCGGAAGAACCCGGAGAGTCGCTTCGACACCGTCCTCTCCCGTGCGATCGACTTCCACCACAGCCTGAAAGGCCGGGCCGTGGAACATCCCGTCGGTGTATAGGATCTCCCCGCGCCAGCGGGAGGGGCGTTCCCCCTTCAGCTCAAGCGGTTCGATCGAAGGAGGATCCGGGTAAGCCTCCGCAAACAACATGGTGCCTTCCATGATCAGCGTGGCCGGCGATAGATCGGGTGACGCGCCCGCGTCTTCCCGGACCTGCACGTCCACCTCGATACCGGGCAGGCCCGTCTGGCGCTTGGCGGAGATTTTCAGCGTCACACGTCCCTGGTCAAGCCCGACCCAGCGATAGCCGCGAACCTCCCGCATGCCGACCAAGCGGTGATCCGGGTACAGCACCGAGGCCACCTCGGCCATCAACTCCATGTTGACCGTCAGCGGGATGACCGGAAGGGCCGTCAGCCCGGGGTCCTTCGACACCGTGCGGCTGCCGATGGTGTGGTGATACAGAAAGAGATCCTCCTCCAGCCGAAACTCGCGTCGGGCCACGACCGACTCGCCCGGGACCAGGGACAGGATCCCGTCGATCAGCGGAAAATCCGGCCGCTCAATAACCGCGCGGGATTCGATCGGCGGGGCCGGAGGATTCGGGTCCGATTGCACCGAACCGCCGGCCTTCCAGGCCCGCCCCTCCGCGGAGCCCATCGCAGCACTTTGAAGGTAAGTTCGGATGATTTCCTCCTGCGCCTCCAAAAAATATTCCATGGTCTGAAAATATTCCCCGACCACTTCCGCGCCCGAACCCGCCGGTCGATTCATGCCAATTCCATTGCCGCCTGACACCCCGGCATCCACGGATTGGGCCGCCACCGAAGCAAGAGACCGCACCGGCTCCGGATGAGCCAGGGGAACGGGAGGCACGGGGACCGGAGGGAGCGTCGGGGGGACGGTGGCCGCGGCCGGACTCGCCGGAGGCAGGGGGACGGGAAGGAAATTTGTAAGTCGCAGTCCGGGAAGATAGGAATCCAGCTTCACCGTTCCGGCCGTCCCGATCGTTTTCTCCAACGGCAAAGACGGGGAATCCAACGAAAGATATTTCGGGTTGCGTCGCGCGTAGAGGGGGTCCGTCTTGAGCGAGACCCCATGGGCCGCGAGCTGCGCGATCATGTGATGGATCTGCGCGAGGCCGGACCGGCTGATCAGGTTGGAGGCTACCGCCGTCTTGGGACGACCCCGAAGGATGTCCTCCACGAAAGCGGTCAGATTTCCCCGCGGGCCGACCTCCACAAACAACCGAACGCCGTCGGCATACATGGCCTCGATCGTCTCCCGGAACCGGACGGGGCTGGCCCATTGGATAATCGCCAGCCGTCGGATTTCCTCGGGATCCTCCGGATAGGGGGCGGCCGTCACGCAGGAGTACATCGGCAGCTTCGGTCCCACGATCTTCAGGCCCCCGAAAAATTCCCGAAGGGGCCCGCTGAACCCTTCGAACAGGGGCGTATGGTAAGGCCGGTCGAAGGGCAGGACCTGGCAAACCGCCCCCGTTTTTTGAAGGGCCTCGGCCGCCCAGGCGGTGTTTTTCTTCGTCCCGCAAAGGACGATCTGATGCGGGCAGTTGTCCATGGCCACGAAGAGCGGCTCTTTTGCCTCGGCCACCAAGCGATCGAGCGCCTCCCGGTCGGTCGTGCCCACGGCCAAAAGGGCCGCCTCCGGGAGTCCGCCGCGCGCGGTGAAGTCTTCATAAGCCCGGTTCAGGTCCCGGACATGGATGGCGAGCCGATCTTCATTTTCCACTTCCAGGGCCCCCGAGGCCAGCAGCGCGGAATACTCCCCGGTGCTGTGTCCCAGGACGGAGTCCGGCCGAATTTCCAGCCGACCCAGTAGCGCGCCCATCCCCTGGTTGGCGGTAAATACGGCCTCCACCGCGCCGTCCATATCAAATAAGGTCTCGGCCGCATTCCCGGCTCCGTTGGATCCGCCGAGCGCGGGCGGGGGGAAGATGCATTGGCTCGGTAGGTAGCCCCGCGGGTGATCCCAGAAGGCCCGGTCCATGAAATCAAACCACTTCCGGACCTCCGGGAAATGAAGGCAGAGGTCAGCGAGCATGTTTTGGTATTGGGAGCCTTCGCCCGGAAAAAGAAATGCGAGTTTACCCTTTCGGCCCAATGGCTCCTCGAAGAAGTAAATCCCGCCGGCGTCATTGATCCGTGTGCAGCGGGAATCCGACAATTTTGCTCTCGCGGCGGCGAGTTTTTGCGACAAATCGGCCAACGAGGCGGCCACGATGCCCAAACGGCAGGGGGCATCCCGCAGGTCCCGGTTCACGGTGGCCGCAAGATCCTTCATCTCCACGCCCGGGGACGCGGACACGAATCGGTGCAGCCGATCCACCTGGCCGATCAACCCCTCGCGGGATGCAGCCTCGAGAATGAACACCTCGCTGTCCCAGGCCCGGTGCAGACTGACGGTTTTGTCCGCGTCCGTCTCGGGGGCTTCTTCCAGGATCGCATGGGCGTTGATCCCGCCGAAGCCAAAGGCGTTCACCGCGGCCCGACGGGGAGTTGGTCCGCCGTGTATCCACGGGCGGGTCTCGGTGTTGATATAAAGAACGGTCTTCTCCAGCTCAAACTTTGGGTTGGGCTCCTCGCACTTGAGGGTGGGCGGAAGGGTCTTGTGGTAAAGGGCCAGGGCCGTCTTAATCAGTCCGGCGATGCCGGCGGCCGGGATGAGGTGGCTGATCATGGACTTGACCGTCCCGACGGCGCAGTGGGGGTAACGCCCCTCCCGGTCTCCCAGGACGCGACGGAGGGTTTGGATCTCCGTGAGATCCCCGGCGGCCGTCCCGGTCCCGTGGGCCTCGACCAGTCCGATGGTCCGCGGGGAAATTCCGGACGAGTCATAGGCCCTTCTCAGGGCCAGCTCTTCGCCTTCCACGCGCGGGGCCAGCACGGAGAGGGCCCGGCCGTCGCTTGAACTGCCGAGACCTTTGAGGACGGCGTAGATCCGGTCGCCATCCCGCAGCGCATCGGCCTGCCGTTTCAGCACGACCATGCCGTAGCCTTCCCCCAACAAGGTCCCGTCGGCCTTCATGTCGAAGGGACGGATTTGTCCCTCCCTGGACAGGGCCCCCAGGAGACAGAACAGCATCAGCATCGGCGGAGTGGTGGAGGCATTGGCCCCGCCGGCCAGCACCATGTCGCAGGTTCCGGTGGTCAGGTTGTGCACCGCCTGTTCCACCGCGATGAGGGAGGAGGCGCAGGCCGCATCCACAATATAGTTGGGGCCCATCAGATTGAATCGGTTGGCGATCCGCCCGGCCATAACATTGGGGACCAGGCTCGGGGCCACCTCGGCCGTGAAGGGAGGCAGGTTGGCCTTGATCCCGTCCTTGATCTTTTGGAGCTCCTCCGGGGTGTATTCGGGATGGAGCCGGCGGAGAAGGCGGATGGTCTCGTCCACCACGAAACAGTGCTGGATCTGGTTCGCGAAGCCGCGGCCGATGTAGGTGCCCCGCCCGACGATCACCCCGCACCGCTCACGGTCGAAGGGTCGGTCGATGTAGCCGGAATCCGCCAGGGCCTCCTGGGTCAGGCGGAGCCCGAGGAAATGATCGGGATCGGTGCCGCCGATGGACTTCGGCATCACCCCGTAGTCAATGGGACGGAACTGGGCCAGATCCCCCAGATAGCCTCCCCGTTTGCAGTAGGTCCGATCGTTGGATTCCGAGTTGGGATCGTAGAAGAGCTCCGCCTCCCAGTCCGGGGGCGGATCGCTGATCGCGTCCACTTTGGAGACGATGTTCTGCCAGTAGGTGCCCAGGTCGGGGGCCATCGGGAAAATACAGGACATCCCGATGATCGCGATATCGACCGGGCCGCTTTTGATTGGTGCCTTGCTGTATGGCGCGTCTGAAGCCATCACCCGCCCTCTTGGGTCTTCGTTCCGATGAGTTGGGACCCGACGGAGGAGGCCCATGGCCCGTCTCCCACGATGACCTCCACCTCGCCCTTCCTTCCGCCGAGCAGCTCGTCGTGGAATTTGCGGAGGCCTTCTTCGGACGGGATCAGCTGCATGCCGCGTTCCTGCAGTTCCCTTTCAAGCCCCGGGGAAACCATCCCGCCCGTGGCCCAGGGCCCCCAGTTGATCGAGACGACCCGCGTCGGCCATTGGCGGTCGAGGTAGATCGCCAGTTTATTGAGCACCTCGTTCGCCGCGGCATAATCCCCCTGTCCCTTGTTTCCGAAGCGTCCGGCCACCGAGGCGAAGAAAACAAGGAATTTTAGGGTACTGGGACGCAGCCGGCGGCTGAGGACGAACGCACTGTCCGTTTTCGTGTCAAAAACCCTGTAGAAGGATTCCGGGTCCTTGTCAAGGATCAATTTATCCTCGATGATCCCGGCGCCGTGGATGACGCCGTCGATTCTTCCCTGAGATTGGTAAATTCGGTCGATCAGGTCCCCGTAGGCACGCTCGTCCCGCACGTCAACAGGCTCGTAATGAACCCGGGCCCCGGCCTTCTCCATTTCGGCAAGGTGGGTCCGAATCTCCCGGTCCTGGCACAGCCGTCGATAGGCCGCCTCCACCTGGGCGGGGGTGACCGTCGTTCCGTCGCGTCGTAGCCGGTTTAAAAGGGCCGCTTTCAAATCTCGGGAATTGTCTATCCCCCGGGTTTCCTCGGTTTCCTCCCCCGCCGGACGGGGAGATCGCCCCACAATCCATAAAGTCGGCCGGTAACGCCGGGCCAAATCACAAGCGATTTTTGCCGTGATGCCGCGGGCCCCGCCCGTGATCAGGATCACGGAGTCGGTGCCGATGGTCATGGACGACTGTCCGGTTGGATCCGCCGGTGCGAGCCGCGGTTGAGGGATAAGGCGGTGGCTGCCTTGATAGTTTAGCTCGACCGGTCCATTCGGTGAGGCCATCTCGGCGATCAGTTGTCCGGCCAGGTCCGATGCGGATTGGGTCGCGTCCAGATCAATCACCTTACAGCGGACGGAGGGCCATTCGATCGCCGCGGTCTTGATCAATCCCGCAATGCCCCCCTGCCCCGGAGATGAAGAGGATGCCGTCGCGGCCACCATCCAGCCTCGGGTTTCTTTGAGGTCCGGGCCGGCCGATTTCGCCAGATGAAAGAGGGCCTTGACATCCCGGTTCAAGCCTGCGCGCCAATCTCCTAGTTCCATCTCTTCGAAGCGCTTCCGAATCTGAAGCGGCAACAGATGGATCAGGCCCTTGATCGGGCCATATTGCCGGCGGATCGTCTGCACCAACTCTTGAACGGCTTCGGGGCGGGTCAAATCCGCGTCATAGATTCCTTCTTCCAAGCGCCCCGGCGCCGTTCCCATCCGTAGGATCACGGCCCGGGCGCCGTGACTCTCCAACCGATGCCCGACGGACTGAGAGAAGCCGTTCCCATCGTCCGTGATGAGAAAGACCCCCTCCATCGTGGAGGGCGTCGTCGGAATGGAAAGCGGGGCGTCCACCGAAGTCATCAAATACCGGGGGACCCCGTTCCGGCCGTCGGCCTTGGACGTCGAAATCAATGCCGATGCGGGGGCCGACGGATTCGAGGTCATTTCAGTCGGCCCGGTCGACTCAGTTTGCATGGCGTTCAGCACCCAGTCGATGATCCCGCGCATCGTCTT
>DATKAN010000004.1 GCA_035498035.1 Nitrospiria bacterium | reverse complement strand
GCGGCTGCGTCCGGAACGAGTAGGCGTAGGTATTCCGGGTCGTCCCGAGGGCGGACGTCACCTGAGCCACCACGTAATAGCGCGTGGACGGGGACAGCCCCGTGAGGTTCACGACATGATGGGCCGTCGGCCCCGCATCGGTAACTTGCTGACAGGTGTTGATGCAATTGAATGTGGCCGGGTTGAACAAATAGTAATTGCCGTTGGTCGTCGTTGTCGCGGTACCCACATTAAACATGTCCGCCGGGGTGTTCGTGTAGTAAAGCACGGCACTGGTCGGCTCGTCCTCGAAGCCGTTGGACGAGGAACTGAAGGTCACCGTGGCGCTGTTGGGAGTGACGGCGCTTTGCACAGGGCTTCCCAGGATCGGCCCGGTACAGGTGGGACAATAATTGGTGTTCAAATAACCCGTGGTCAATTCCAGAGTCGCCGGCGAGCTCTTGCCGATCATCGCCTGGACAATCGACGTCCAGTCGGCAATGAGCGGATCGTGAATGTGCCGAAGGGTTCCGCTGGAGGCCGTGACGAAGCGGTCGGACCCGTTCCGGTTGCCATGTTCAATCTGCAGACTGTGGCAGAGCATGCAACCGTTTAATTGCATGTCTTCAAAACAGGGGGCAGTCTGCCCGTTGGAGCAGGTCTCGCCCGAAGCCCGGGCCGGAGTCGCGGCTAACAAAATCCCGGCACCCACGATCAAGAGGGTAACAATTAAACCGGCAACACGACTTGAAATCCTCATCTGGACACCCCCGCTTTCTGATCGACGGCCTTCTGACCAACGGCCTCGACGAATATTGGTTTTGAGCGGACCTGGAATAACCATCCCTCGAAAATCGTTCTCAGGCCTTCGAAAGACATAAAAATAGGCCACCGGTCTGGAATGTTGAGAGCCCGCGTTTTGGACCCCCGCGCTTTCGGATCGATGGCCTTTTCACTTCCCGGATACGAGATCATGGTAACGCACCTAAAATTGGTTTAAAGCGGACCCGAAGAATACATTCTTTTCAAAATCGTGATCACGCCTTCGAATGGCATAAAAATAGGCCACCGGTCTAGCACCCCGGGTGCCCGCGTTTTGGAACCCCGCGCTTTCGGAACTTTGGCCGTCGAACGAAACGGCATCGCCGAAAAACGGTTTTGGGCCGACCTAGGGCCGGCTGTCGTTTTTAGATAGAAGGGCGCAGTAATCGTAGGACGTGATAATGAGAGATTTCTCAGGAAGGAATCCCCCAAAGCCTTCTGGTCCATCTTTTACCCCCGTAAAAAGATGAATACTGAAGCTTCGAATAACCTAAAGGGGAGGTTCAGTTTTCAACTACAGCGAAGGCGGCTCTGAGGAAGGAGCTTGGTGGCTATGCGTATCATCTTCTACCCCCAGAAGATGGACATAGCCGGCAAAGAATCGCCTGCCTCGATTCTCAGGAAGGATTGACGGGAGGCTATCTCGATCCGCTATTATCCCCGCAAAGAATAGCCTGTTCAACCCAAGAAAATCGAAAGACGGCCCCAAAGTATCATGAAAAAAAACCAATGTCAACTACACGAAAGTGGCGTTTTTAACCGTTACGGACCCGGCCTATTTATAATAAAGAATGATTAAATCCTCAATCCTTACTGAACGTTAATCGTCGCGGTGGCGCAACGGGAATTGTTGGTCTCATCCTTTTCCGCCACGGTGTTGGAATCGTCCGCGCCGGCGCAGATATGGTAGGTGTTGGGCGGGGTGGACGCGGGAATGGTTAAACTTGTCGTCGCGGTGTTGCTCTTCCCCGCCGCCAGCGCCCCGATGGTTCGAGTTTCATGGATCACGACATCGTCCGAATCCCCGAACACCGTATTCACCGAGAGGCGGTACCCGATTTGAAAGTTTTCGGCCGGGATCGGTCCCCGGTTCTGAACCGTGTCGGTCACGGACAGGCTCTCCCCCTTCCGGACCGTCCCTGAATTGAACCGGACGTCCGACAGGGTCAGGTCCGGAAAAGCCAGTTCCGCGACAAAGGCATCATATCCGCCATGGTATTTCCGATCAAACCCTCCCGGGCTCGTGGGGAAATTATTGGAGGTCGTCTCCCCCGTCAGAAAAACCCGCCCCGAGCCATCCACCGCAATCCCGTAGGCCGAATCGGCACCCCCTCCGCCCAGGTAGGTCGAGTAAAGCAGGTCGGAAGGATCGGGGGTCGGGCCGCTTGGGTCGGGTTTGAGGATCGACACGAAGACGTCGCCGACTCCGCCGGCCAGCTTCTTGGAAACGGCCCCCGGCGTGACGGGATAATCCTTGGACCAGGTGAAACCGGTCAAATAAACAAGCCCCGCCGGATCCACCGCGATGCCCCACGCGTCATCGTAGGATCGGCCTCCCAGGAAGGTCGAATAGAGAAGATCGGAGGGATCGGGCGTCGGTCCGGACGGATCGGGCCTGAGCTTCGTCGCGAAAATATCGCAGCCTCCCGCGCGTCGGTTCATGTAGGCTCCGGGGGTCGTCGGGTAGTCTTCCGAGGCGGTACAGCCGGTGACATAAACATCCCCGTTCCGATCGACGGCGAGGCTGTTCACGGGATTGCTGCTGTCAAAACCGCTCCCGCCCAGGAAGGTGGAGTAAACCAGGGAAGCCGCCCCGGGACGCGAGGGATCGATCTTTGAGACGAACACATCGGTCACGCCGTCGTCACAGAACCCGTCCGTGCCACAGGTGACGTCGAAGGCGCCGGGCGTCGCGGGGAAATCATAGGAATTCGTTTCGCCCGTCACAACGGCCCGCCCCTCGGCATCGACCGCGATGCTGAACCCGACATCCAGATCGCTCCCTCCCAGATAAGTGACGTATTGGAGGGCAGCGGGCCCGGATCCGGCGGGATCGAGCTTGGCCACAAAGGCGTCGGTGGAAATGCCGACATAAGAGCAGTCGTAGGCGACTTTGCACAGTCTTGGGGGCACCAAATTTGTGGAGTTGGTCTCGCCCGTCACATACGCGCGGCCCGAAGCGTCGATCGCGATGCTGCGACCCGTATCGTTACGGTTTCCCCCCAGGTAGGTCGAGTAAAGAAGCTTCGAACCGGTGGGATCCAACTTCGCCACGAAGGCGTCGAACCCTCCCTGATGGGAGGATTGATAGGCATTGGGGGTGGTCGGAAAGTCCGAGGAGGAGGTGACCCCGGTCACGTAGGCGTCGCCCGAGGCATCGACCGCGATGCTTCCGGCAACGACCCCGTTGTCCTCCTTTTGACTCCCGCCCAGGTAGGTGAGGTATCGGAGGGAGGAAGACCCCGACGCCGAAGGATCGACCTTGGCCACGAAAGCATCCGACGGACCGCCGTTGAACGAGCAGTCATAGACCCCCGTGCAATATTCGGACGGGACAAGATCGGCGGAGGTCGTGAACCCGGACACATAGGCGAACCCGGAGGCATCCACCGCGATACTGTAACCGTGCTCATCGCCGCTTCCCCCGAGATAGGTGGAATAGACCAGCGTCGGATCAATAACGAGGGGGACGTTCTTGTCGTAGGAAGCCAAGTCAAATCCGTAGATATATTTGGGACCCCGGGCGGCTGGTTGCGGACCGAGAAGCGTGAACTTTCCCGGAACCTCCCGGCGCCGACCGTCAATCTCCTGATAGACCCTCGGCTTCTTCTGGACGATTTCCCCGCCGTCGATCAGAATCCTCAAATCCCCGTTCTCGGCCAACCGCAATCCCCTGGCTCCTTCAAAGGAGAGCCGGATTCTCGACGGATCCGCCCCGGGTTTGACGCCGATGTCGTATTCCAGTTGCCGGTCGCCGCCGTAAAACTTCATGTCGATACCGGGATAAATTTCCTTGTAGACCACGGCCCGATAGATCGGAAGACCGGTCCGCCATTTTCGGGGATCATGGCCGATAAGGTAGTTAACCCGGCCCTTTTGCAGTCCTTCACCCACGATTTCGGGATTCTTTTGGGCCCCGAGAGGGGTGAGCCTGAGCCAGCTCGGAACCGGGTGAGAAACGGAAAAAGGGTCTCCATTGTAAAGCGTCAGGTCAACCCCTCCTTTTGTAAAAAAGGCGGCATGGCCGCCCCCTTTTTCATAAAACTTGACTCGGGGGTTGAGCTGTCCCATGTTTGGAATAAAATTTTGCGGCAGTCCGCCGTAGGCCAATCGCGCTTGGGAATGGGCGGGTTCCCGCCCGCCGACCGCCGCGGCGGCGATCCGCTCGGGCCTCTCGTGGAATATAATGGAGGGAACGGAAAGATCAAGCAGGGAAACGACTCCAAGAATCAGCGGCCCGCACCAAACTCTTTTTGGAAAGGTTTTAATCGGAGTCCTCCTTGAAGGGCGGCCGCTCTTTTTTCATCGGATGGTGAACTGGACCCGTCGATTTTTCGCGTAGCACTCGTCCGTCTTTTCAAGACAAAGGGGCCGTTCTTCTCCGTAGCTGATGACCGACAAGCGGCTTTCAGAAACCCCCAACGTTACGAGGACCTGCTTAACCGCCTCGGCCCGTCGGGCACCCAGGGCCAAATTATATTCGTTGGTGCCCCGCTCGTCACAGTATCCTTCGAGTGCAAGATTGACCTCCGGGTGGGCCTGCAACCACCGTGCGTTTTCTTCCAGGATGGGCCTCGCCTCCTCCGCGATGATCCAATCATCATAACCAAAGTGAATTTGCTGCAACTCCGCTTCGACCGTCGCCACCTTCCCCTCCGGCGTCGGTCCCTCCTCGAGCGGTTTTTCGACGGGCGGGATGACCCGCTCCTCGGTGAGTTCGGGGGCGGGTTGGGGGCCCATCTTCTCCTCCGCGGCATTCGAGGTTAGGGTTGGAATAATGTGGCGGAAATCCGGAAAACGCCACGCCACCCCCACGTAGGTGGTCAAGCCACCAATGTTTAGGGTGTCGCCGAGCGGATCGGCATCCTTGAGCTTGGCGGAGGAATACCGGCTCTCCAACAGGATACTCAGGCGGGTATTTAGCCTCACCTGGGCGCCCGCGACGAAATGGATGTCAAAAACTCCGTGAGAGAAATTGTCCGTCGAATTCGATACGGTGATCTTCCGATCGAAACGATTATAACCCAATCCGGGTCCGAGATAAAATTCAAAGGGCTTCAGTTTAACCGGTTTGAAGTGAAATTTCAGGGTGGTCATCAGGTAACGATTCCTAAACTCAACCTGGCTGCAACAAATGGTTTTAAAATCGGTCTTCCCGCCGTACTGACCGACCGCGATGCTAATGGTCGACGGGGAAAACCACAGGTAGTCATATTCCAGCTCTTCTGAAAGACTGGTCAGGTCTTGCGGTTCGAAGAACTCCGAGTTGGTATCAAAATACTCGCTGCTCCGGTAGAGATGAACCCCCATTTTCAGGGTAATTTGGTGGGTCATCTCCGTTTCTTCTTCCGCCTGCGCGTAGACAACGGAGGGGGTCACCTGTAAGACAAGCAATAGAACGATAAGGATAAAAAAAAATACCGACCACCGACGGCCCAGCAGTATCTTTCTCGCCTTGCGGTTAGCCAGGAGCAGGGGAAATGCCATCGCAAGAAATGAAGCGGCCGCGGTTCCGGGGGAAACCGGCCCGTCACCTCCAATGAGATCGATTCCGCCGCAACCGACTCTCCCCGTCTCTCCTCCGCTGAAACCCGCCCCGAGATCACGGGTCAGGGCCCGGTGGGCATTCAGACGTCCGTTGGAGATCACTTTTCCTTTCAGGGATGTTTTGGGATCGGTTGTTCCGATCAGGATGGCCTTCAATTCATCCGGGGCGAGGCTTGGGTCCTGGATCAGCAATAATCCCGCGACGCCCGACACAAAGGCCGCGGCAAAGGATGTCCCGGTGATATAGTCATAATATTGTTTAAACGGCAAATCCGTGCAGTCCCGGTTAAGGTTGGGAGGGTTTTGCAGGCCGAAGGTTCCCGTGGGCATGGTGGTGTAGATGCAGTCACCCGGAGCCGCGAGATGGACCGACTTCTTCCCGTAATTGGAAAGAAAACCCAGGTTATCTTTGAAATCGCTGGAGGCCACGGAAATCACGTTGGGAAGGTCGTAGCTCGCGGGATAAACCGGGGAAGCATCGTTGTCGGACCCGCCGTTGCCGGCCGCCGCGACCACCAAGATGCCCGCGTCACGGGCGGCCGCAATCGCGTCGAACTCCGATTGCTGGAAGCCGGACCCCCCGGCGGCAATCGTTATTATCCGGGCGCCCATCCGGACCGCATAGTCGATGGCCGCCACCTCATCCGCGACGGTTCCGCAGCCGACGGATCCGAGGAATTTAAGGGGCATGATCTTCGCGTTCCACAATATACCGGCCACCCCCACGTTATTATTCCCTTTCGCGGCGATCACCCCGGCGACCGCGGTGCCGTGGCCGAAATCGTCCATCGGGTCGTTGTTCCCGTCCGGATCATCCGGGCCGAAGCTGCAATTGCCTTGAGGGTCGATGGTAGAGACTTGGGTCCCGACAAAATTCCATCCTTGGATATCATCGGGGTATCCGTTGTTGTCATTATCAGTATTAGTATTCAACTCGCTTGGATCGGCGATCCCGTTTCCGTTCAGATCCTCTCCAGGATTGACCCAGATATTTCCCGGGTCCTTCATCCCGTTTCCGTTTTGATCCTCGGCCGGGTCCAATATCCCGTTGTTGTTTGTGTCCTCTCCCGGATCCAGCGCACCGTTGTTATTCACATCCTCGGAGGGATCCAACACGCCGTTATTGTTGATGTCCTCATCGCCCAGATCCGGATGATTATAATCCACCCCGGAATCGATGACCGCGATGACCATGCCCGGAGATCCCTGGACGATGTCCCAGGCCTCTTCCGCGTCAATATCGTCATCCGGTATTCCCTTGAGGGGAGTGGGGGTGCCGGCGAGGTCCTGGCCGGTATTGTGGAGTCCCCATTGCCGACTAAAGGCGGGGTCGAGGGGACGGGCCATGGCCCGGCGGATATAATTGGGCTCGGCGTACTCGACATCCGGATTGCTCCGGTATTGCGCAACGGCACTATCCACCGACAGACCCGGAGGAAGTCTGAGTCGCTGGATCCCGGTATAACCCATCCGCTTCTCACGGATCACGCCCATCCGGGCATGAACACGGCGAATCCGGTCATCCGGGGTGCCGGACTTAAATTTTACGAGGAGCTCGTCCGGAATGTAGCTTGAAGTCGGGGCCGCCTCCACCCATCCGGTTCCGGAAAGTTCAACCAGAAGTGTGAAGCATCCGACACACCACATTAGACGCCTTATCAACGCATAACTCCTCTTCATTGATCAATAAGGTCTCCGAATACAGAAACGAGATAATGCCGAATTTAAGAAGTCACGCTGCGAAGGTTTTTTTGGGGGTTCTTCTCTTTAAATTCAACTGAGGAGAGGACGGCTCATTGAAGAGTTGAAAGATCTTGGAAAGGATCCCGGTCCTGGATCGAACATCCAATCGCTTCATGATATGTCTCAGGTGCCCTTTGATGGTATCTTCCGACACACATGATTCCTCGGCCATCTCTTTATTCGTCAATCCGACCAAAAGATATTTCACGATTTCCATCTGACGATCGGAAAGCTCGAAATGTTTCTTGAATTTATCAAGGTCCACCTTGTGACGGGGCATAATTTTTTCGATCAGGAAAAATATGAAAAATGTTTTTCCGATGGAACCGGGCGGACCCTGAAGGAAAAATCCCCGACAGCAATACGTCGTCTCGGGGGTGGCAAACAAGGTCGTCTGACAGTTTAAGCGATTCTGATCTTTTTTGAGGGTGTCGTAGAGATTCGAGATTTCTTGAGGAAAGGCGATACTAACCGGGTTTTTCAGTGTTGGAAGAGTTTCACTCTCTAACCTCGAGAATACATCGAGCGCCACCGGATTGAAAAAGACGGGCTTTTTCCGGTAATCAAGGATCAAAATTCCAGGCATGGAACGTTCGTTCGCAACCTTTAATAGATCCACCATGGTTGGCCCTAACCAAATTGGATTGCAAGGTCTGCTTCGAATTCTTTTATCAAGCTGTGATAAAAAACGATACAACAATATTTATCCTATGTCAACCGAAAAGAACGCCAAACTCTAACTGAAAGACTTCCGGATTTGCCCGTTCCCCGCCTTCCAATTTTCCACAATTTACTAACAGATTCATACCATCTTATCCACAACATATAGTATTTAACGATTGATATATAACATTATATTGTGTTTTTTCCTTGACAGTTTTTGTCCGATATGGTATACAACCGCGCAACATCGTTGATTCGGTCTTCTTCTTTTCATATTGCATGTCATAGTGCATGAATACCACTTTCGTGTAATTGACATACGCGTTGCGATACGCTTATATAGGGCATGGCGAAAATAGGAATTCCATAAATGACACAGCGGCAGGCTCAGCGCTTTTTGTTATCAGTCATTGTGAATTATGAGATGAGTGTCCATGAAAGTTCATTGCGGCCGGTTGAGACGCCGGTCGCAGGGAAGCTCATGAATATAAGCAACGGGGGTCTTTGTCTGCTGACGGACGTATCCCTGAAGGTGGGCCAGGTTCTGAAAATGGCCCTTCCTCTTCACAGTGTGGAGGCTACCGCACCGACCCTGGCTGAAGTCCGCTGGGTGAGAAAGGAGGATTCGCAAGGTAGTTATCAGGCTGGTTTGCGTTTTCTTCTTTAACGCCTTGACCCGAGCCGTCCGATCCCGTGTCCCTCGGCTTGGGCGGCTCCAACTTGTAATAATCCTCCGGTCCTATAAAAGCATCCCTCTTTTTCCCGATCAATCCGCGTGACCAACGCATTTGACACGTTTCTTGTGAACTCTTACAATGGGCCCCGGGTTCCAACTATAATGACGTCCGTTCCAAACCGGGTCGGAGAATGAGACCCGAGATTGTATACCTGTGAATAAATGGATTTGGTTGTTTCTCAGAGTCTGTTTCAGTTTTATTTTCCTGGGTGTTCTCTTCTGGAAAACGGATCTAACCAAGTTTTCCGAAATTTTTCGGACCCTTGATCCGCCGCTTTTCCTTGTAAGCCTCGTTTCGTACACCCTGCTATTTGTTCCGTTATCCTACCGTTGGCAGCTCCTTTTGGGAGCTCTGGGGATTGAAGTTTCCTTGAAAAGACTCTTCAAGATTTATCTCGTTGGGGTTTTTTTTAATAATTTTCTTCCAACAGCCATCGGCGGGGATCTGGTGAGAGGCCTGGATCTTTATCGATTCACCCAGAGGGGGAAGGAGGCCGCCGTGTCGGTCATGGCCGAGCGGTTCCTGGGTTTGGCGGCCCTCTTGATCATCGGCGTGACGGCCCTCGTTTTCAGCTATTCATCCCTTCAGGACCCTTTTCTGGTTTGGTTGATCCTGATTTCAGCATGCGGTTATTTGATCTTGTTGTTCGGCCTGGCGACCCCGACGATCTTCATCCTCACCGCCCGGATGCTGAACCGCATGAGGCTTCAATGGTTCGGACAAAGGTTACTGAAGATACCCGAAGCGATCGCGCTTTACAAATCATCCCTGCGCACATTGATTTACTCATCCATCCTTTCGATCCTCATTCAAACCTTGACGGTCGTTATTTATTACATCCTCTCACGGTCGCTCCACCTTAGCATTCCGTTTGTTTATCTCTTCCTGTTTTTTCCGGTCATCAACATCGTTTCTATGGCGCCCGTTTCGTTGGGTGGGCTCGGAATAAGGGAAGGGATGACGGTTTATCTATTCCATAAAGTCGGGGTGGAGTCCGGTCACGCCCTCGGTCTCTCCTTGGCCTGGTATTCGATCATTTTCCTTACCAGCCTTCTCGGCGGAGTTGTTTTCGCCCTTCGGGGGGGCCGAGGGCTTCCTCCCCCGTCCTCCTCGTCAAGAAGGCCGGAACATGGTCATCCCTCATAAGGTTTTTTCCGACCGATATAGCCGTAACGATATAATAACGGAAAGGTCAGGGCGGTGACCAATGATCGATGCCTTCCCTTCATCTTCCCCGCCCAATCGATGTCCGGCCTGATCTCGATAACGCCCTGCTTAAACCGCATGGGATTTCCCGCCACGGTATGATTGGGCCTTAATTCGATCGTGTGGTCATTGATAAACTTCGGACCCGGATAGGGCAATCGTAGATGGGTCAGGGTTTGGGCGACCATTTTTTGGGGATGGCTTGCCAGATCCTCGTAATAGAGAAAAAAATACCGATCGTTGATTTTCCGGAAGATCTGAAGGGACACATTCATCACGAGATATTCCGAGGCGCAAACAAACGGGTTGTAATTCGGCATCGGTTCTTGTTTCCAGGTCACTTCGGGTTTGAGCCATTTCTTCTGCCATGAAAAAGCGACCGCGCGGCTGTCGCGTACGAGATGAACAGGGTAGAAATCAATTTCCGGCATGCTGTTTAAAATGATTCCGTGGGAAGGATATTTGGATGAATCCACAATGACGCGGCATCCTGAAACCTTTTGAACGGCCCGGTATAAACGACTCAGAATTTTTTTATACCCTTCGAGCCGCTCAATGAACCGGGATGTTTTACGGCCGAAAAGGAGCCGGGGGATATGCCACCATCGGTCGAGCGATCGCTGTACGCCCAAAATTTCATTCACATCGACATGTTCCAAGCCTCCGAAGGCCTCATGGACGACCGAGCGCCAGAAATCGCATTCTTTGAGCGGCGTACCGCAGCCGCACAATTGGTTTTGCCCCAAGCCTTTAGACCAGATGTGGCGGATCTCGCCGACAGAGAAAAAACCGTCGATCTGTCCCAAGAGCCGATCAAAAAGCGTACTGCCGGTTCGGCTGGACCCCCCGATGTAAAGAACCTTGATTCGGTCCTCGCTCACGGCTTGTCCCCGGGCGGAATCTTCTCGGCACGCTGACTTTCCCGGGGCTCCAATCCCGCCTCCCGAAGGGCCACCGCACGAACGATTTGGGTGATCTGCCGATCCACCTGCTCCAGCCTCACGTACACCCTGAACAGAATAAACAGGATCAGAATCACGCTCAGATAGAGGGCCAGGTCGGTGCCCCGACTGATCCCGAGAAGATGAGCCAATACCACCGAACTTTTCGGAAACAATACGACGACGGCAAACCCGGTCCACAGGAACAACCAGAGCAATAAGGCCATGGCGCTGATTTTCCTCTGTCGAAACCAGAGGACGGCCACCCCCATGGCCAATACAGCCACGGACAGGAGAAAGAGTTGTGCCACGCTGATCATGATTGCTTCACCAATTTGGACAAGATCAACCGAAACAGGGTCCTTAACCCGACCCGGAATCCTTGGCCCTTGGACATCGAATAATCGGTATAAATCGTCTTGATCGGAACATCGACGCAGCGAAGGTGAAGGCGTTTGATTTCGCCGCAGATCTCGGAACAAACCTCGTATTTGTTCGCGGTGATTCGGATCCGTTGCGCCGCCGAACGGGAGAAGGCCCGCAGGCCGGATTGGGAATCCGTCGTTTTTGCCGCCAGGAGAACCCAGGTGGCGAGATTTGCGAGATGGTTCGCAATTCGTCTCGTCAAGGGCATGGCGGTGGAATCGATCATTCGACTCCCCGTGACCGCATCCGCCCGCCCCGACTGGATAGGCTCGATGACCCGGCCGATGTCATCCGGGGAATGCTGACCATCCGCGTCACAGGTCACAACCACGTCCGCCCCCATTCGAAGAGCGGCTTCGATCCCTGTTCCCAAGGCCCCTCCGACCCCCCTGTTTAGGAGGTGCCTGACCACCAAGGCCCCTTCAGACCGGGCTATCTCTCCGGTTTTATCCTTTGATCCATCGTTGACAACGATGATTTTTTTCTCGAAACCAGGCAGATTGGCTGACATGACCTCTTGAATCACTTGGCCGATCGCAAACTCTTCATTGTAGGCTGGAATAATTACCGCCAGTTTCATAAAATGTCTTCCGCCGCTGCCTCTATCCAAACAATAGGGTGAGAAGATCTAGCATAGGAATATTCCATCATGACTAGATTTGGTATATATATAACCTAATTATAGAGGTGTGTCAAACCAGACGGACCCATTCAAAATTGACGGAGCCGCCGAAAAAAGGTATGATTCGGGGGCAGTGAAGGGGGAGGGGTATGTTTATTCAAATCGATCGGGACATTCTTGAAGGAGTTTACCAGGACCACCCTAAAACCACATTGTATTTCTCGAGAAATGCGGTTGTCCGGCAAATATTTTGGAAAAGACTAAAAACGCTTTATCGGCTCATGGAACATGCCGATCATCCAAAAGACCACATCTTGGATTTTGGGGGAGGGAACGGCGTATTTTTGCCTTCCCTGGCTCAATTGTTCAAACACGTGACCTGCATTGATTTGGATACCCAAAGAGCGGCGAAGATAGCCGCTGTTTTTGACCTTAAAAATGTTAAGCTCCAATCCGCCAACCTCAACAATGATTCGCTTCTTGAAAAACCGGTCGATGCCATTGTCGCGGCGGATGTATTGGAACATTTTAAGGATTTATCGGGGCCGGTTCGTTCGGTCACCCGTTTTTTGAAAGACGACGGTTTCCTCTACACCTCCCTCCCGACCGAGAACCGTCTCTATGTTTTATTGCGAAAAATATTCAACCTGAAAAAACCGGAGGATCACTACCATTCCGGCTACGAGGTCGAAAATTTCCTTTCCGCGAACGGATTTCGGAGGTTGAAGCGGAGACATATCCCTTTTCCCTTATTCTCCCTTTTCTTGGTCAGCCAATGGAAAAAGATCCAATCCGGCCCCAAGATGGGACCGTCCGATCCACAAATCCAATCCTCAAAAAAGTTTTAACGAATTGGAAAATCCGCTGCAGAACAGAATTCAACCCGGCGCGAAAAACCCATCCCGTTTAATCCTGTGGACCGGCCCGATCGCGGCGTTCCTTTTTATTTCAATCCTCGGGACTTTGGTATACCTCAATTCCCTTGGAGTCTCTTTCCATTTTGACGACACGGAAAACATCGTTGAAAATCCGTTTATCAAAAGGCTTGGGAACCTGCTCAATCCATCCTCCATCTTGTTTGGCGGTCGAATCGTGGGTTACTTCACCTTTGCCCTCAATTATCGGTTCGGCGGGCTCTCTGTTTTCGGTTATCACCTGATCAATCTGATTATCCATATCAGCAACGCCCTGTTGGTTTACGGATTCATACGCCTCCTCGTCCAATCCCCCCGCATGAACACCCAACCTTCGTTGACTCGCGTTGCCCCGGCCATCGCCCTGGGGACCGCGCTGCTGTTTGTGACCCATCCCGTCCAGACCCAGGCCGTCACCTACATCGTCCAGCGCTTCGCCTCACTGGCCGCGCTGTTCTACCTGCTCACCGTCATCGCTTACCTGAAATGGCGCTTGAGCACCCCTGAATCCAAACATCGCCATCTGTGGTACGCCACCGCCTTCATCGCCACGGTCCTGGGCATGAAGACCAAGGAGACCACCTTCACCCTCCCCTTCATGCTCCTGCTGGTGGAGTTCGTCTTCTTCGGACCCCCCACCCGAAAACAGTGGCTGGCTCTGACCCCCTTCTTCCTCACCCTGCCCATCATCCCATTCTCCCGCCCGGATGCTTTAGGCACGGGAAGTGACGCATTGGCCCGAGCGGCGACCGATCTGGGCCGATGGGATTATCTTTGCACCCAGTTCCGGGTGATCATGACCTATCTGCGGCTCCTGGTCTGGCCCGTGGATCAGAACCTGGCCTATGACTATCCGGCCTCCCATTCGCTGTTGGATCCCCCGGTCTTCCTCTCCTTCCTGTTTCTCTCGGCCCTGTTCGCCGCCGCGGTCTATCTGGTCTTTCTCTCCCGTCGCGCGGCCGCCGATCCCCGTCTCCGCCTCATCGGCTTTGGGCTCCTGTGGTTTTTCGTCACCCTGTCGATCGAATCCTCCATCATCCCCATCCGCGATGTGATCAATGAACACCGGCTCTATCTGCCCAGCGCCGGACTGTTTCTTGGCGTCGGGGTTGCCGTCTTGGGCTATGCCGGTCGGGCACGGGTCTGGGCCGCAATGGGGATCGGGCTGTTGGTGCTCATATTCTCGGTCCTCACCTTTGAGCGAAACCTTGTTTGGAGGGACGAACTCTCCCTTTGGACGGATGTGGTCCGGAAAAGCCCAAACCTGGCTTTGGGATACTACAGCCTTGGCGCGGCCTTCGCGAATCAAGGGAAACTGGACGAGGCCATTAAAAATTATGCCAGGTCCTTGGAACTGGATCCGAAGGATCCCCGGACTCATTACGATCTGGCCAACGCGTATAAAAAAGCCGGACGGATCGAGGAATCCATCCGCGAATACCAATCGGCTATCACCCTTGTCCCCGGTTATGCCGAGGCCCACAACAATTTGGGAATCGTCTATGAAGAACGCGGACAGATGGAGGATGCGTTTCGGGAATATCAAACGGCCCTCCGGTTTAAACCCTACCTGGCCGATGCTCACAATAACATGGGAGTCGTCTATAAAAAAATGGGGCGCACGGACGATGCCGTCCTGGAGTACCGAAAAGCCATAGCCCTCGATCCCGCATTTGTTGAAGCCTATAACAATCTGGGAACGATTTACAAGAATACGGGACGACTCCAGGAGGCGGTCCGTGTTTTTCGGGCCGTCGTGGCCCTCAGGCCGGATGATCCCGAGGCACACAACCGCCTAGGAATTCTTTATGTAAGCCTGGGGCATGTCGAGGAAGGCATCCGGGAATACCAGGCCGCAATCCATTTAAAACCCGATTATGCGGGCGCCTACAACAACCTGGGACTGGCCTTATATCAAAAAGGGCAATTTGCCGAGGCGCAGGCGGCGCTCGAAACGGGTCTCAAAATCAACCCGGACGACGGGCGGGTCCACCTTCTTTTAGGAATCATCGAAGAGAAGAGGGACCAATTTGACGAGGCCATCTTGCACTTAGAGACCAGTCTGAAATTATTGCCGGATATTCCCGAAACATATTATTACCTGGGGACGGCCTATCATCGCAAAGGGCAAACCCAAAATGCCTTGAACGCCTTCAAGCGGGCCTTACAGCTCCGGCCCAATTACGAAGACGCCCGTCAGGCTTTGAAGGCGCTGGGGCCGTGAAATTGGAAACGGCCCGCGTCAATGAAAAACGGCCCGGACCCCCGGCCGCTCCCTTCGAGGATGCGGCCCGGTCACGTTCCGGTCGCTCGCTGACTCACCCGCTGACGGCCCTGCTCGCCCTCGCACTGCTGGCCGTCGCCGTCTACTCCAACACCTTCTCCGCCGCCTTCCATTTCGACGATATGCCCAACCTCGTCGAAAACCCCGATATCAAACACCTCGCCAACCTCCTCGATCTGTCCGGAAGCCGCTATGTCGGCTTCCTCACCTTTGCCCTCAATTACCGCTTCGGCGCACTGTCCGTCTTCGGCTATCACCT
>DATKAN010000003.1 GCA_035498035.1 Nitrospiria bacterium | reverse complement strand
GCGTCCCTGTTCGTCCAGTTCCACCCAGAGCACGACCCGCCCCTGTTCTCCCATCTTTCGGGAAGCCGGAGGATACTCCGGGGGCGAGCGCTTGGGGCAGGTGACCGCGAGTTCGGAGGCGAGCATCACCGGACCGGCCGGCTCGGGCGGGGCCTCGACGACCGGCTCGGGCGGTGGCGGCGCCACCGGCTCCTCCGGTGTCACCACCGGGGCCTCGACCACAATCTGCGGAGGCTCCGGCGGAGGCGGCTCCGGCTTGACCGGTTTGGGCAGCGGCTTGGGTTTGGGCGGTTCCGGCTGTTTGGCCGGGGGCGGAGGGTTGATGAAGTTCACGAAGAGCGTGACCGCCTCCTGCGGACTGATTTGAATCTGGTACTCCCACAACGCATACAACCCCGCACCGTGCAATGCAAGCACGACCAGCAGTCCCGCCAGTCTGTCCCAGGGAAACTTGCGCGGTACCGTCATGCGTCATCCCTTTCTATCTCGATCTTGCCACCGCCATATTCAAGCCCAACCAATCACGAACAGCGGGAATACGACCGAGGATCAGCTTTTCAACGAGCTTCACAACGATCATAGATATGCCGAACAACGGCAGATAGACGGCAAATAACAGGATCAGGATGCCGAGGCCGATCGAGAATCGAGTGTTCTGGACCGGATCCGGGGCGCCAAGCACGCCGGCGGGACGCCTCCGCCACCACATGTTCACGGAGCTGACGCTCAGGAGAATAAGGCCGGAAGCGGTTAGAATCCCCAGAAGTTGATTCGGCCAGCCGAAAAGCTGCCCTTCGTGGGCGGCAACGCCGATGCCCACGAGTCGATCTATGGGATGATGATCGCTGAAGTTTACCCGTTTAAGGATCGCGCCAGTCGTTCCATCCAGCACCAAGTTCACGCGCAAGGGCCGGTTCTGTGCGTCCGACTTGGCCGTCCAATTGCGCGAGCCATTTGCGGGTGGGGAGATCAGGACGGGAGAGGCCAAATGAAGCGGCACAATGGTGGCCACCATCGTGTCGATCGCGGCGTAATCCGGCGAGTCCATGACCGTGTCTTTGTTTTTCGCCGATGTGGTCTGATGAGCGGCGTGCTCCGCATTCTCGCTCGCCGTGCCGGCCTCCACATCAGCTGCGGTTTGCCGCGCCTGACCATCGGGATGGCCGGAGGGCCAATCCTGCTGTGCAACGGCGGTACCGGTGAGACGACGGATCTCCTTCAAGTAACTGCCCCACTGTTTCGCCCATGGCAGGCCCGTCAGCAGCATAAACAACGCGAGACTCGAAATCCACACGCCAGTGACCGCGTGCAGATCTCGCCAGAAGAGGCGCCTTCCACCGTGGCTACGAGGATAGAGAACGCCAGCCAGCCCCCGACTTTGTCTGGGCCACCACAAATACAAGCCCGTGAGTATCATAATGATTGCCCAGGAGGCCGCCAGTTCCACGATCGTCGAGCCAGGATTACCCAACAACAATTCGCCGTGGAGGTAGAAGATCTTCCGTGTGAAGCGATCCTCTTCGCGGACAGTATGTAACACCTGCAGTGTTTCGGGATGGATGTACACCCGGATCTGGTCATCTTTGCGGTTGACGATGACCCGGGTAGCGGCGTTGGGTGCCTGCGGCAATTCATATGCCTGCAACCTTGATCCCGGCATGGCGGCCAACGCGGCCTTCACCCGGGCTTCGGCGGCCGCAGGCGAGCCCGTAATGACGAGATGATCGTAGGGACGATCGAGCCAGGCATCTATTTGCGGCTTGAACAGGTAGATCGTACCAGTGATTGCCAGAAAGATTACGAATGGAATGCAGAAGAGACCGGCGTAAAAATGCCACCGCCAAACGGCCCGATGATCGGGCCAGGGCTTATGAGACTCAGATTGCTCCATTGTCGTCCTCCAAGACAGTGTTCACTGCTCTTTGTTTTTTGGATATTGATCTATTTCATAACCGTCGCCGTACACGACCCCTCCCCGCTATTCTTTGCCCATTTACTATTTGGCTCGCCCCGACAGCGTACGATCCTTCCTCAAAATTCAATCTTTATCGACCCAAGCACCGACAGTGGGTTTTCATGGCCACATCAGCGATCGGATCAATGCAAGCATCTCGGGGCCGTCCCATGCGCGCGGGCCGACGGCGCGGGCCAGCACCCGCCCGTCGGGTCCGATCAGAAAGGTGGTCGGAAGACCGCGCACCTGGAGCGCATCGCTGACCTCATTTTGCTCGTCGAGCAGAATCGGGAAGTTCAACCCCAGCGACGCGGTGAACTCGGAAATCGCCTTAACGCGGTCGTCCGTGGTGATGCCAACGACCTGAAACGGCTCGCCCGAGAGCGCGGCGTTCAGTCGCTGCAGCGCGGGCATCTCCTCTTTGCACGGCTCGCACCAAGTGGCCCAGAAATTAGCGAGCACCACCCGGCCGATCAGGGACTGGCGGTCGATCACCGATCCATTCGGCGTCTTGAGCGAGAAGTCCGGCGGTTCGATCCGCCTCTTGACCGGCGTCAATCCCGCCCGCGAATAGAGATCGTTCGCCGCAACGGCCCGAACCGGCGTCGGAAGACCGAACATTAGAGCCGCGGCTCCAGCGATGAAAATAGTCGTCCATCCAGCGAAATGATCTGTCTGGGGTATCATCTCATTCCTCTTTCCCGCGAAGGCCAATGGAAGGTTCCGGTCTGAACGACAATCTGATTGTTCGGAAAGGCGCGCTCGTTCCAGACTATGGCGAAGAGACCGGAGGGGTGGATCGCCACAGCGGGATTCGATCCCTGGGGGCCGTCGCTCAGAATCTGCGCCGCGGAGAAGGTGGCGCCGCGATCGGTCGAGAAGCGCATTACCACCCGCTTGTGGACTCCGGTCACCTCCTCCCAGACGACGAGGACGACGCCGTTGGGAAAGATGGCCATTTTGGGTTGGTCTGGGAGTGACGGGGTCGCGGTGTGGAGCGAGAGGGGGGAAGAAAAGGTTCGTCCGGCGTCGTCCGAAGTCACAAAGTAGATACGGGGCTGCTCGTCGGCTCCCTCGGTATACCAGGTCAGATAAACCCGCCCCTGGGCATCCGCGGCAAGCGATGGGCCGCGATGAGGGCAGGCCGGAAAAGCCCAGTCGTCCTTTCGGACCCGCTCGGGGGAGGAGAAGCTCCGCCCGCCGTCGGTGGAACGAGCGATCACAATGTCCCGCACATTACCCTCGAATACCTTACGCCAACTGACGACAATCGTGCCGTCCGCGGTGGTGACCGTGGAAGGCCTGCAGCAGGGGCATGACCCGCCGTCCACCTTGACGTTCGGCGTGAAGGTATCACCCTGATCGGTTGAGCGCGCGAAATATGTACCCGCCCCGCTCTTCTGCTTTTCGCGCCCGTCGAGCCAGCTCACGTTGATGGCGCCGTCCGGGGCCGCACTGATTCCTTCGAAGCCGTGAGAGGAAGGGGTATCGTCGTCATTGATCACCCGAGGCGCCTCGAATGAACGTCCGCCATCGAGCGAGCGGGCCAGCACAAGGTCCGAACGAAGGGCGTTGTTTGCGTCGAACTTGGGAACCGACCAGGTTAGATAAATTTGTCCGTCCGATCCCGCCGAGAGTCCAGGAGAGAGGTGGGTCGCATCGGGTCCTTTGTCCGCCGGATTGACCGTCGCCGGTCCGCTCTCCGCTCGCCCCGCCGCAGTGAGCGAAAGCAGGCGGACGGCACCGCGCTCGCTCAGTTTTTCCTTCTCAATCCAAGCGAGGATGACACGACCGGAGCGGTCCACGGTCACCGAGGGGGGCGAGTAGTCTTTCGTCCCTTGCACGACGACTTGTGAAGGCTTCCAGACAATCTCTGGGCGTTCCGCAACCGTTCCACCCAGACCGCTGCATGATGCAAGAAGCCCTATGGTGAGGAGCGCTCCACCGCCGATGAATTTGTCTGCCTGTTTCATTGAAGCCTCCTTTTCTCCTATACGATTCAATTGCTAGAAGCCGACCGTCGCGCCAGCATACACTCCGCGGCCATTGCCCGTAAAGAACGCCTGGCCATTCTGAGCCATGCAGTTTGACGTGGGCGTGGCGCCGCACGGCGAGTCCGAAACAACTGCCGTCGATCCGATGTACTTCCGATCGAAGAGGTTGTCCATTTCGACAAACGTCTTAAAAAAGCGGATGGTGCCGGTGGAAGAAAAAGATCGGAGGTAGTGGATGTTCGCGTTCGCCACGATGTATCCAGGTGTCTCCAGCGTATTGGCGTTGTCGGCGAAGTAGTCGCCGGCCCGTGTTGTCTCCACCCAGGCGCCGAGACCGGATCGATGATCGTACGCGGCCTGCACATAGAGCAGGCTTTTCACAACAGAGGGCACCTCTTTCCCGTCCCGGTTGAAAACGGTGGGGACGCCGCTAACGAGATACTGGTCCTCAAACCGCTGGTAAGTGGCGTCCAAGTAAGTATAGGCGCCGGTGATGCGCGCCCCTTCGAACGGTTTCACTGTGGCGCCAGCTTCGACGCCCCGATAACGGGACCGATCCGCATTGATCGAATAACTGCCGATGGCAGTGCTTTGCGAAATGATCTCGTTTTTAAAGTTGGTCCAGAACCCGGTCAATTGCAAAGAGAGGATCGACCCGATCGGAGTATCGGACCCGAGTTCAAACCCAAGATTGGTCTGAGACTTCAGGTCGGTGTTGATGCCGGGCCCGCCGGTCAGATCGGTGGTCAGGTTGCTGATGCCGGGGATGGCATAGCCGGTTGAGGCCCGGATCCATTGTTTGGCCCCCTGGTCGGTGTGGTGTGTGAGCGAGAGTTCCGGCGCATAATTCCAGTAGGTCTGGTCTGGCGAAACGCGGTTATTCACCGCTCCGGCGCTCGTGTAGTTGATGACATCCGCCTTTACTTTCGACTTTTCGACACCGAGACCGGCTGCGGCGGTCAAGTGGGGAACGAATTCCCACTCCTCCCGGAACCGTCCTCCGACGTTCGTGATCGAGCCGTGAGTGTTCTGAAGGAGCACACCGCGTGTGCCATAGAAATCATTCAGATTCTGGAATGTCTGGCCTTCCTGTTCCATATAGTTGACGAAAAGTCCAACGGTGCTGTGCAGCGGCGCTCCGAGCAGGGAACCGTCGTGCCGCAGGTTCCCATAATATTTGAAGTTGGGATTGACGTTCGCCGTGATCTGATTGAATGTTTGATTGATGTCTTTTAAATCGAAATCGCCTTCCATTGTCAGGATGGTATCGCTTCTGATCTCCCGCTCGTAGAGGGTCCCCAGGACCGTACGGCGATCCTCCCTCCCCTGGTCCAACGATTCCGCCGTCCGGGTTCCCAGTCCGCCTGCCTGGCGCGGATCGGCATTAAATTGATTTAAAGTAAGGCGAGTCGGAACGTCGGCATTGATATAGTTATTAATCGCTTTGAAGTAGATATCCTGATGTTCGTCGATGTGGTCGCGGAAGTTCAGGTTTTCCGTGGTGGTGTTGTAATCGCTGTGTTGGACAAACCCATCCTCGTGGACGGCGCTCCCGAACAGGGCCACATCCGTATTCGGTGTATCCGTGCCGTAGGCAAGCGCGTATTTTCGGTAGCCGAAGGAGCCTAAGGTCACGTCCCCTTCGGTCCCCATCAGGTCGCTCCCTCGGCGCGTTCTGAAAAAAAGGACGCCGCCGAGCGCGTAGTTGTCATACAGCGAAGAGGAGGGACCCCGAAGCACCTCCACGCTTTGCATGAACCAGGGATCGTGCAGGTCGAGCCGCGACAAACCGTCGGACTGGGTCTGAGAGATGCCGTCCTCATACATTTTGACGTTGCGGATTCCGAACGAGGTTTTTGCCCCGAAGCCGCGGATAGATATGTTGAAATCTCGCGGTCCATTCCCTTGCTGGGTGGTGATCCCAGGTATGGCCTGCAGCGATTCGAGGAAGTTTCGTGTCGGCCGAAGGTCCATCTCTTCGCGCGGCGCTGTGGTGATCGCTGTCCCTTGCGGCCCCTCCTGAGGACGGGTGCTGACGATGCTTATTTCGCCCAAAGTGACTGGTTCGTTGGCTTTGGTGGTTGTTGGGGCTTCCGGTGTTTCGTTCGCTTCAGTCGATTTGTCAGTTGTTGTTGTGTCCTCTGATGAGGTGGTCTCCTGCAGCTGGGGCACTTCCTCCGCTATGGACAACGACGGAAGCACCGATAACAATAAACAGATAACAGCGATAGGGCCTGTACTTCGGATACAGATCATTTAAAAGTCCTCCATCCGTGGAAGTGGGATACGGTGCGGTCGCGGGTCATGCGGGCAGGCAAAACCTCCGATGAAGACTCGTCCCGGACGCCTGGGCGGCGCGAAACAGCCCCCGCGCGACAATGACGTTGTTAGGATTTAGACGACGGAGGAGAAGGAAGGAGGAGCGCGGCTGGATGCGACATCAATACCGCCGTTTTCTGGAACGATCGGGTCGGGCCCAATAAGTCGGGCAATATATTGGAGTGGGCAGTGTTGTGCGGGCGTGGCCGAATGCATAGCGGCCGCGGCGCAATGGGTGGACATCATGCAATGGGTCGCGTGGTGGTCATGCGACGATGAGGAGTGATGTTCTTCGTGGGTATGGGTAGCGTATTGGCAACGGATGGCCTCGCCCGTGAGGGTGAGGTAGCTCATGATCACGAACGCGGTCAGAATAAACCGCCACGACCGGGATCGGAACCCTGGGCGCCGTGAGTTTTTCATGAAGAGGAGAAATTTCATTCCTTTGCCTGAAGGCTGGCGGCCTGAATCCGGGCTACAGCCTCTCTCCTGCCAATAGTTTTTGAACAAGGGGGCGAAGATTCTCCGCCGTAGGGACGTCGGACAACACATAGCCGTCCAATAACACGGTCGGCGTGGAATGCACTCCGTAGCGGTTGGCCCTCGAGACCCCTTCTTCCAATTTACGTTTCGGCTCCCCCGAGGCGATTTGATTCTTCATGACCTCCGGATTCATGCCCGCCTCCTGAATCACTTTGTCCTCCACCGAGGGATCGAGAATATTCAGGCGCTCATCTTGCAGCACCCGAAAAAGAACGCCGGCCATGATATCCCCCCGGCCCTCCCCTCGCGCAGCCTCATACAGTTCGAACGGCATGCTGGGTTTGTTGCGAATCACGGGAAATCCCACATTGCTCACTTCCAATTTGTCTCCAAATTCCCGTTTCAATTCCGGAAGCACCATGGATTCAAAGTGATGGCAATGAGGACAGTAAAAATCGACGAAGATTTCCATCCGCACTTTGCCGGCGGTGTGCGTGGACGGTTCGTTCAAAATCCGATAGGGAGAGGTCTGGTCCGCATCTATTTGAATCGGTGATAATGCCCCCGTTGAAATAGCGGTCACGGCCGAAAAAATGACGAAGAAGAGTTTAATCAGCCTTGGTCTCATAAATGGCTCCTTTCGACATGAAATGTCTTTTTACGGTTCTTTTTTCTGATGCGCCCTCGAAAACCGAATTTCGCGAGCGACAAGCCGACCCTGTTCCTCAACCACGTCGGCAACCAATCGATCCCCGACTTGCAATGTCTCCGCGCCCTCGGATCCCTGGGTTGCCCGAACTTTTGTGTCCTGGGTCAGAATCAGCGTAAGAGTCTGCTCATCGGTCGTGCGAACCTGAACCTGGCCGGGTCCAAGACCGATCACCCTTCCCATCACATGCCGTCCATGGGCATGCGCAATACTCAGCGCCCCGGTCGTCAACAGCGCACAAACCATAATCGAATTAGCGATGGACCGCATGAAGCGCCCCTCTCTCAATGCATGTGGCCAGCCTCCGGACGTAGCGGAATCGGTTCCCCCCGCAGGAAGCGATCTTCCTCCTCCTGGCGCTCCCGTTCCCTCTGACTTACGGGATTAAACCGTTTCATCTCCTCCAGCTCTTGTTCGGTGATCACGGGAAGGTGACGGATGAACCGGACCAGTTTCCAGCTGTCACGATCGTCTTCCGGACGACCCGTTCCCCACCCCGGCATCGCGGTGAACCGAATCCCGTTATGAATGATGTAGAACAACTCCCCGTCCGAAAGCAATTGGGTTTCTTCCTGCCTCAAGTCGGGAGCTTTGGGATAAACACCCTGGCCGATGTCCGTCTTTCCGCTTCCATCGTTTCCGTGACACACGGCGCAATGATCGGCGAAATGCTCCCGGGCTTCCGTCAAAATCTCCGGCGTGGCCGGAATCGGGTTTTTGGCTTCCCTCTGTTGTCGAGGCACGGCGAGATGCCGCAGATACCGGGCCAATTTCAGCTCGGGAACGCTCGGCTCGTCCTTGGCGCTGAATCCGTGCCGCACGAACCATGCCCCCGCCCATAGGGACCCCAACACCATTCCGAAACCGATTACGATCACCGTCTTTTTCCACATCGTATCGGCCCCATTCGCATTGCAAGCAACAATAATACCGATCAGGAGAACCCGCGTTCTACTTCATCACCTCGGCGTCGCAATACCATTCCACCCCGCCTTTCGTGCCCTTGACGCCCTTGATCGCCTGGACCAGTTGGTCCTCCTTCACGCTGCCGTCGTGTTCCACAACGGCGTGGCCTTTCATGCTCTGAAGATCGACGGATTTCACCCCTTTGACCTTCATCAACGCGTCCGTGACTTGCTTCGGATAGAACTCACAATATTGTCCCCCCAGCATGAGCGTGACCTGCTGATCCGCAGCCTGTATCTGGTTATTCAACATCCCCATGACCATTGCGGCGGTAAAGACGCCGATAATCATTATTCCACGCATATTCAGCCTCCTCCCCTTTTCCTTATAACCTCCGGTAAAATTACAATCCATTTCTCCTACATCCCCATATCTTTCATATCGGCCGGTTGGTCCGAAATTCCGAAATGGGTCAGATTCGGCGGCGATGTTTGCGTCAACAAGGCCGTCCATCCCAACACGGCCATTACGAGGAGACACTGGAGGGCGACAAAGACCCGAAAGTGAACGACCGCTACCTGTCTCGAACGATACCCCCGTTCAAGCATGCGATAGTCCTCGCCGGTCGACTCCCCTCCCAGAATGCACACCGCCCGGTGAGCCCACCGGCCGACGATACCCTCACGGACCGGTTTTCCCGCCAGAGACTGGAGCACCGGACGAATGTAGTACCGGCTGAGGCCACCCAGTACCAGCACGGGGAGGATAAAAATGAGTTTGAGCAACAACGTGATTCCGTACGGGGTCCCCAAAAAGTTTTCCAGGGTCTTGAGGTGAAGCCAGGCACTGTAGACTCCGCTAAGAATCAAAAGGCCAACAGAAAATACGGCCACCTGTGAAAACCGTTGAACCGCCGCGGCTTCCAGGCTGAGACGATGCCTTGGATCCAGCCCGGGGGTTATTTTCGGCATCAGAAACCGCAGCGGAACCAACCCGCCCGCCCAAGCGGATACCGACAGGACATGAATCCAGTCGGCCGTCACGGCAACGGAGAGATCTCCTTTATCCGCCGCATGACCCAAGAGGCTTGCGGTAAGGGCGAGACCTGCGGAGGCCAGCAGCATGAGGACTTGCAGCACGGGGTGCGGCCAATCCTTAATAACAAACCACAGTCCCCCGAGAACGCCGAGAAGGACCATCCTTGCCATCCACACCTTTCCCGCATGAGTCTGGGAAATAATAAGGGGCAGCATCGGGATCGTGGCCGACAAGGGTTTCCGGCTCATCATTTCGGCGCGGATGATCAAATCCAGAACAGTAACGATGAATAATAGAATCAGGAGCTGACCCATCCAACGCCTCATCTCCTTCCGGTTCATCGCCTGGGCCTTATCAAACTCGGGAGAACCCGGACCGAGTTCCTCGAGGGAACGATTCAAAACAAGCCATCGGAACAGAACCTGGCCGACCAACCCAACGACCCCAAGGAAGTTTAGCCACTGGACCAGAACATGAAATATCATCGAATGTCCGGTCATGATTGGCCTTCGATTGAGAATTTAAAACGGCCCTCGGTATGATGGGTGTCAATCGCAATCACGCTCCAGGAGACGGTGTAGGTCCCCGGCGGCAGGGCCGGCACGCCGACCTCAAGAACGGTATGGTCACCGGGATCCACCTGGCTGTCTCCTTTGTCCACTTTCTTCCCGCTGGAATCGAAGACCTCCAGCGTGCTGAAAAGCGGTTCGATCGGCCCATCGAACCAGATTCGGACGGTCGCGGGTGAAGTCTTCAACGCCCACCCCACCCGCGGATCCGAATGATCCGGAAAGGCATGGGCTCCCGCCGAAATGGGAATGCTTAAGACGAATGCCAGCAGGACCCCCGATATTTTTATTGGGAATTCATTCCCGGGGTCCCGCTTCAAGCCGCTTGAAAAAAAACCGGCTTCGCAGTCCATTGCAATTTACCTTTGAGTTCCACCTAAAACTCCGTAGAAGGGAGTCCAAGTATAGGTTTTGGGGAACATGTCGTCCAGATACAGGTGGATCAAGGCCTGAGCCCCGTACCCTCCGCTCTGACTGTTGATCGGCACGATGCCCTCCACGTTCACCTGGTAGTACCGACCGGCCCAGACGATGCCCGGGTAATACGCCCCGGTTTTCTTCCCGAAATCCGGTCCGTTAAAACCCATGTCGACACTGTATTCCATGATCGGAACAAGACGATTGAAAGGCCATCCGAGGCCGATGTCTTTGACGAACGACTGAAGGTAGAGAAGGCTGTACTGCAGGACCAGACCGTAGCTGAGGTCGTTTTCGATTTCGCCACCGTCGGTACTCGGATTCCGGAAAGGGGAGCCGATGCCGAGCGACCCGGTGAGGGCAAACGGCTTCAAATACGCCAAGGAATCGGGAAGGTCACCGAATCCGTACCCGAAGAGAAGGGTCGGGGTGACCGTGCTGAATTGCTCCCGGACCTTTTTTGCGCCTGTGTTACCCCAATCGTAATCCACCATCGCGGAGGCGATAAATTCATGTTCCGGAATACGCACCATCGTGTATTTGACATGCAGCGCCAGGTTGCTCCAACCCCGAACCGCGGACTCCTCCTTAGGATTGTCCACGTCGTATTCCCATTCCATACCGAACCCCAGATTGGGCGACAGCCGTTTGGAAATCCCGCCGCCGTATGAAGTACTTTGGCCTTCGCCGTCATGCTGGTGAGAATAGTCAAAGAGGTCCATTTCATCGGATGCGAAGGGATCTTCAACGGATTCCGATTCCACGAAAAACCGCTGTCCCACCACCCCATGGGCCCACAGAGCCGTTGGGCTGACCATAAAACCGCTAAGACACAGCATCAATATTATAAAAAATGATAGTCGACGCAGCATGTTCCCCTCCCAATGATTTTTGGCCTGTGATCGAAGCAGAATTCATCACGGCCGAATGGACGGATGAATCCACACCACAGGAATATCAATTGGATTATTTATTTTTCTTACGAGAGGGGATGAGGGGGCGGGCGGATATATAACGAAAAGATGGAAAGGCTTGCAAAGACGCGTTCGCGATAAACTATCTTGCTTTCAAAAGAAGAATTAAAACCTTGCGTGAGATTCGGATCGGCTGAATGAATAAAAGCCGAAGCCGTACACATCCAATCACAGGCAGGGGACGCGTGTTGTTTGGCATGGTCGGCATTGTGCCCATGATTGAAGTCATGCTGCACCGCCCCGATCGTCATAAAGCCGGAGAGGAACAGATAGACCAACACCAAAAGGAGGGCGGTCCGCCTGATCTGTGTCTTTTGCGTCAGCATGACAAACCATCCGCCAGGGAAATCTCTTTTAAACTATACCGAAGTTCTTGAAGAGTCAAGAAGAATCCTTTGGGCATGTTCCCTACTTCATAGCCGCCGCCGTACAGTTCCACTCCGCTTCCGCCTTAGTGTCCTTTAGTCCATTCATCGCCGTGACGAGCACCATCGGATTGACGGTCTCATCATGATTGACGACGGCGTGGCCCTTCATGCTTTTCAAGTCCACGCTCTTCACTCCCTTCACGGCCGTCAACGCCTCGTAGATCTCCCTAGAATAGGACTCGAAGAACCTTCCGTCCAGCATGAGGATGGTTTTCTGTTCAGCCGCACGGGCCTGCGTTGACAGGAGCAAGAGCCCAATCACCACGGTACCAACGGGTTTTACTGTGCTATTCATGGCTTCCTCCAACCGATTCTCAGCCCACTTCGTTTACGGCCTTGGTGAAGTGGCCAAGCAGAGGCCTGCCCGAGACGGGGACTTGGAGGTTCTGGATTTGCCGCATTGCAAATCCCCGCAAAGGAGGACCCCATCCCGAGCAGGCCTTTCCTTTTAATATTGGGCCGCCTCTCTTCCCCCTGACTGAGCCGAGGATTCATAGCCCCGATAGCCGCAAATGATACAATGCCAATTGCGTTCTCTGTACTCCCAATACAGGCTGATGACATTCCCATCCCCGCCCGTCTTACAATGGGGACAGATCAACGGTGAAACCCTATATTTAACCATAGACGTTTTATCCTTTTGGATGATTTCGTATGTCTGCAATCCGGACGAGGGGCGGACAGAACGTATCCCGCCCGTCTCTTGGGTAGATTAAGACGAACGCGTGCGTGACGCGACACCGGATTGAGATTATTTTAAATTTTTATTAAGGGTCA
>DATKAN010000002.1 GCA_035498035.1 Nitrospiria bacterium | reverse complement strand
GACCTTCCCCTCGGGATCGTGGTCGGCCTCGAGCTGCGCCATAAAGCGGCCCTGGAGGCCTTCATTGCGGATGTTTCCAACCCCGCCTCGCCGAATTTTCAGCATTTCCTGAGCCAGGAAGAGTTTAATGATCGGTACGGGCCCACGCCGGAGGAGGAGCAACGCGTCGTGGAGTGGCTCACGGCCAGCGGGTTCCGGGTAACCGACCGCTTCCCGAACCGTCTCCTGGTGGGCGCCGTGGGGGACAACGCGGCCGCGGAGCGCGCCTTCGGGGTGAGCGTGCACAACGTATCCCTCCGGGGCCGGCTCAAGTACGCCGCCATGAATGAGCCTTTCTTTCCCGCGGACATCGCGGGTTTCGTCACCGGCGTCGCGGGCCTGGACAACCTGGCGGAGATGAGGCCCATGCTTCGCGCAAACTCCATCCTGGCGCCGGAGGCGAAGCTGGGCGCGAACTGCTGCCATTTCTCCCCGTATGATCTCATAACCTTCTACGACGACACGCTCGGCTACCGCGGCCGCGGCCAGACCATCGTCATCGCCGGCGCCTACGCGTGGAGCGGCAGCGACCAGAGCTCCTTCAACACGGTGTGGGGTTTCCCCCAGCTCCCCGCCGGAAGCGGCCAGGTCTGCACGGGGCGGTCGGGGGCCAGGAGCTGCCAATTCAACGCCCAGAACTCCATTGAGGTCAGCCTCGACGCGGAGTACAGCCACGCCACCGCGCCCTACGCCGTCGTCATGAATTACATGGCGGGCTCGACGACCTTCGCCTCCTTTGCGGTGATGTACAACCGGATCGTCTCGGACAACCCCGGCCACATCGTGAGCACGAGCTGGGGCGCTTGCGAGACCGGGATCTCCGCGGGCACCCAGACCACCGACGACAACATCTTCGCCAACGGCAACGCGATCGGCCAGAGCTGGTTCGCAGCCTCGGGCGACAACGGCTCCCGGGACTGCGGCACCTCGACCGTCACGGTCGACCACCCGGCCAACTCGCCCCACATCGTGGGGGTCGGCGGCACCTCGGCGACCTGCGCCTCCGGGATGACCTCCGGCAGTCCTCCCTGCGGCGGCTACGGCTCGGAGACGGCGTGGAGCGGCGGCGGAGGGGGAAGGAGCGCCGTCTTCGTCAAGCCGAGCTGGCAGACCGGCTGCAACGTCCCGGCGGACGGCGCGCGCGACGTGCCCGACGTGAGCCTCGAGGCGGATCCCAATCAGTATGGAAACTACGTCCTCAACAACGGAACGTGGAACATTGTCGGCGGCACCAGCGACGCCGCGCCCCAGTGGGCCGGGTTCTTCGCCGAGCTGGTCCAGAAGAACGGCGGGGCCGGACTGGGGAATCCCGGCCTCCGCCTCTACCAACTGTGCGGCTCGAGCGCCTATCATGACGTCAGCGCCGGAAGCAACGGCGATTTCTCGGCCGGGCCCGGCTACGACCAGACGACCGGCGTCGGCACCCCCGAGGCCTTCAACTTCATCGTGAATTACTAAGGCCGCACCCTCCGGAAGGGCCGTGAAGCCGGACCTTGTCTTCTCCATTCAAAATCCCCGCGAACGGGACCCGCTCCATCGCCTTTTATTTTGTATAACAAATACATATAGTTCGTACACAAAATAGTTGTTGTCCAACGCTCCGGGCTGTGCTACGATAGCTCCTACGTTAAGATAATTCGATCATTCCATAAGCACCTTCGCCTTGCATCGCCGAATGGCGGCCTTCTTTGGCCCGACGGGCCGGACCGAATGCGGTTCGCCGGGAATCCGTGCCGACCGGATCCGAATTTTATGGGACGAAAGTTCAATCGGACCGATCGACAGGGGTGTACGAACGGGACAATTGAGAGGGAGTCCCGTTCCGGGAAAATTGGAAGGATTTTATCTTGCGAGCAGGAAACGAGAGGGTGACGGTGCTGGAACGGCGATCCCGGCCTTCCAAAAAACCAATGCGGTTTTCGTTCCAATAACCCCCAAGAACCGAGCGGCGCTTCGTCGGCGGTTCTTGTTTACGGCGCGCCCTGGATTACCCCCCGGGGTGCGCCGTTCTTTTTTCCGCAGGTCCACGGTGAATGTAGCCGAAGCCCAAGGGCCGATGTTTTCATTTATCCGCATGACGACTTCGCCTCGGTCCGATGCGACCCGGCGTGGAGGGGTTTCGATGGAAGCGCATTCTCGAATCCGGGCCGGATCTGAGGATCGGATGGATGAGAAGCCGGATTGATCCGGGGCGGACGTGTCCGGGAGCCTTCGCTCTTGACGCGGTCGGGGCGGCGCGCTACACTGGGCCGGTACTTTAAGGGACGATCGAGCCGTGGGATTGTATCAAAAACAGAAAAAGTATTTCGAGAAGGCGTACGAGAGCGGAAGTCACGGCTGGCCGACCGTCGGTCCGACCCCGTTCGTCCTGCGCGCGATCCCTCGAATACGGAAATCGCTCGATTCCGGCCGAGGGCGGATTCTGGACCTGGGCTGCGGGGAGGGCCGGCACACGGTGGCCTGCGCGCGGGAAGGGTTTGACGTCGTGGGACTGGATTATCAGCCGCTCGCGATCCGCCGGGCGCGGGCCTTTTCGCGGGGGCAAAAAGTCCGGGGCCGGTTCCGCTTCATGGTCGGCGACGCGTTCCGGCTGTCGTTTCCCGCGAACGCCTTCGATGCGATCATCGATTACGGCTGCCTGCACCATGTGAAGATCGCCGACACGCGTCGTTACTTTAGTAGTGTTCTGCCGCGCCTGAAGCCCGGCGGCCATCTGATCCTGTCCTGTTTTTCGACGCGGTTCAAGCACCATCCGGATGAAAAACGCAGCCGAAACTGGCTGGTCCACCGGGGCCATTACGACCGGTTTTTCAGGAAAGGGGACTTCAAGAGGCTGTTCGGAAAACAGTTCGACATTTTGAAGATCGAGGAACGGGGCGACGGCTTGTATGTCTTCTGGGACGTATTGATGAGAAAGAAACAGGATCCAGTCTGAGAGCGGAGGAACGGTGCCCAACATCGCGTTTGTGAACGGACGATTCATGCCCCTGACGCAGGCCCGCGTCTCGGTGGAGGACCGCGGGTTTCAATTCGGCGACGGCATCTACGAGCTGATCCGGACCTACGGCGGCCGGGTCTTTCATATCGACGATCACCTCCGGCGGCTCGAGCAGAGCGCCGAGGCGCTCGGGCTTTCGATGGCCTATTCAAAATCCCGCTGGAAAGCGATCCTGGAAAAAGCCCACGCCAAAAGCGGCTACCCGGATGCAAAGCTTTATGTCCAGATCACGCGGGGGACGGCCCCCAGGGATCATTCCTTTCCAAAGCAAACCCGGCCCAGCGTGATCGTCACGGTCCGGAAGCTGACGCCGCTTCCGGCCCCGCTCCATGAAAAGGGGGCCTCGGTGATCACGGTGCCGGACCTTCGATGGGGCCGTTGCGACATCAAATCGATCAATCTCCTTCCCAACATCATGGCCCGACAGAAGGCCCGTTCGTCCGGAGCCTTCGAGGCGCTCTTCGTGCGGGACGGGCTGGTCCTGGAAGGGGCCGGGTCCAACGTCTTTGCCGTGATCGGCGGCCGGATCGTCACCCCGCCGAACGGCCCGTTCATCCTGCCCGGAATCACGCGGGACCTTACGATCGGCCTGGCCCGAGAGGCCCGCGATCCGGTGATCGAAAAGGGGATCACGCTGGCGGATCTGCTCGGCGCCGAGGAGGTCTTCCTGACCGGCACGACCACCGAGATCCTGCCGGTCGTCAAGGTGGACGGGCGGGCGATCGGTGACGGGCGGCCCGGCCGGACGACCCGCCGGCTCTATCAGCAATTTATCCAGACCACCCGTCCGTAAACGGATGGATCCGGTCACGCACACCCTGGTCGGCGTCGGGTTGGCCAACGCCTTGTTCCGGAAGCGGATCGGTTCCCCGGCCGTTCCCGTCCTCGCGCTGGCCTCGAACCTCCCGGACATCGACGCCGTCGTTCATCTCACGGGCGATCCGACCGCCATCCTGATGCGGCGGACCTTCGGCCACTCCGTCTTTCTGCTTCCATTGTGGTCCCTGGGTCTTGCGCTGATCCTCCGGCGCTTCTACCCTGAGACGGGTTTTGGCCGCCTGCTCGGACTCGTCCTTCTGGGGGCCTACGTCCATCTGTTTTTCGACCTGGTGAATTCCTTCGGCGTGGTGCTGCTCTGGCCGTTGAGCGACCGGCGGCCGGAGCTGGCGATCATCTTTATCATCGATTTTATCCTGACCGGCCTTCTGGCCGCGCCCTTGCTGCTGGCCGTCTCCCGCCGGCTTCGGCCGCATCTCGTCTTAATGTCCCGGATCGCGATGACGGGCGTCGCGGTCTACATCCTCTTTTGCGAGGGCAACCGGATGATCGCCCGGCGGGCGCTCGCGTCGGAATCGTCGAAACTCACGGCGCGTCCCGAGTTCAGCTACGTCTTTCCCGAGCCTCTGGGTCCGCACCGCTGGCGGGGCGTGGTCCGCATCGGCGACACCTACCGGATTTATCTGATCCACACCCTGGCGGAGAAGATCGACTTTGTCGGCCAGGAGCAGACAGCCCTCGGTAATTCCGCCGTGGAGTCGGCCCGCGCGACGGTCCTGGGGCGACGGCTGGAGTGGTTCTTCAAGGCGCCGGTCTGGACGGTGGAAGACGAAACGGCCCTGGCCGACCTCTCCTCCAAGGATTCGATTGTGGTGAGCGTCCACGACCTGCGGTTCCGTTCCGCCGTGGTCAATCAAGACGGATTCTTTGTCTTCCGCTTCCGCGTTTTTCCGGACGGCCGCGTGGAGGGGTTGTAGGGGGGCGGGCGGCGCTTGACACGGCGCAACAAAGGTTATAATCTGCCGTCCATGGACGCATCGGTGGGCGGGGAGCCGCCGGTCTGGGAGGGACGCCCCGCGCTGGGTTACTACTTCTTCCTCTGGTTCTTCGTCGCCATACTCGGCGTCCGCGGATGGATTTCGCTGCGGATGGGATACCTTGAAAGTATGGTGATCCATCTGGCCGGTATCGCGATGCTGGTCGCCCTGGCCCTGTTCCTGCGCCGGACCACCCGCTACCGGGTCACGCGCGGGGCCGTTTCCCGGTCGGAGGGCTTCTTGGGGGAAGGGGAACGGTCCTTTCCGATTTCGACGATCGCCTCGGTCCGCGAGCTTCAGGGTCCCCTGGACCGGCTCCTGGGATGCGGCGATGTGCTGTTGTATTTTAAGGATGGAACCCATGAGCGGCTGGCGGGCGTGAAGGACCCGGACGTCGTATGCCGCAAGATTGCGGCGTTGCTGTGACGGATCGCTCATCCCGCAGCGGCCGGAACAAAATCGCGGGAAACGGCCTCTGAGCGCTTAATCGATCGCGCCGCGCCGCCGGACCACGATTTCCTTGATTACGGTGACCGACGCAAGGTGGAGGAGTCCGATGATGATCTTCCCGATGTCCCCCGGCGGGATCATCTCCTCCCTGGGGACCGGGGCGTCCTCCACCATCGGCGTGTCGACATAGGCCGGGCAGATGGCGGTGGCCCGGACCCCGTGTCCGATCGCCTCCGCCAGGAGGCTCTCGGTCAGGCCGATCATGCCGAACTTGGACGCGGAGTACGCCCCCGCGCCCGCCATGCCCTCCTTCCCGGCCAAGGACGAGATGTTCACGATGTATCCGGAGCGCTGCCGCTTCATAACCGGCAACACGGCCTTCGTGTAGAGGAAGGTTCCCTTCAGATTGATCCCCAGGGTCCGGTCCCAATCGGCCTCCGCCGTCTCCTCGATGGAGCTCCATTGAGCGGTGCCGGCGTTGTTGACCAGGAGGTCGACCCGGCCCCAGGCGTCAACCGTCTGACGGACCATCGCCTCGACCTGGGAGGCCACGGAGACGTCGGCCGGGATCGCGAGGACCCGGTCCTTCCCCTGGGCTTCCTTCTCCAAGGCCGCCCGCGCGCGGGAGAGTTTATCTTTATTTCGCCCGGCGACGGCCACGCGCATCCCTTCGGACAGGGCCGCCCGGGCGACGGCCAACCCGATCCCGCTGCTTCCCCCGGTCACGAGCGCGACTTGATCTTTAAGATGGGACATGAGGGCTATTGTGCCACCGGAAGAGGCCGGGAGTCAAACGGAATGGGGGGAGGAAGCCGGTTGGGTGTCGGGGCGTTCCTTTGACGATGGATATCGAAAGATCTGCAAGGAGGACATCCCGCTCTATTGGATGGAACGGGCCGGGGTTGGATGGGTCGATTCTTTTCCTAACCGTTGGGGAATCGTTCAAACCCCATCGGATACACCATGAATTCTACCTGAAAGCGAGTTCCTTTAAGCCGAAGCTTTTATTACACAATTCATATGGTAAACCATAAAAAAGCCCGGCAGTCAGATGACCGATGGGCGCAACATTGTCCCGGCTTTTCAGAACTCTTTCACATAAATTTTCTCCTTAAAGTGACCAAACTCGCCATGCCGGACCCTAGGAAAAGCCATGTTCCTGGTTCCGAAACTTGGACCGATCTAATGCCATCACGAACGGCCCAAAGAAGACCCGAATCAGTTTCAGGGTTACCTTGGCTGCCGTTGTTGAAATCGAATTGCCACCCGCAAGTGTCGGGATAACTTGGATCATAATTATGGCACTTTGTCGACGACCAGTAGGAAGGGAACAGATTAGATTCGTCCGGATACTGGGGAACAATTATGCCACTAAAGAGTCCCACATCTGGATTGTTGCTGTTCAGAATCGAATCTCCTGCGATCCCTCCTAAATCAGTATAAAAGAGATGTCCCATTTCACTGTTGACACAGTCATACCCAAGACATGGCCCGCTGCCATCTTGATTATAAGCTGTCGGAAGCCTCCAGTCATCAAAACCTGCGAAATTGAGAGCATCTGCCATTTCTAAAGCCACACTCCAAGGCATGGTGTGCTCTCCTAACCCATTCCATATTCCCGTTTGTATTCCCTCCTGTATCATCACACTTAAGGGGTCCTTTAGCCAGCTTATCTGCATGTCCGGATCATATATCGTCCCGTCATGCATGTCGATGAGCATTGCCTGTGAGACCCCCACCAGGCCAAATACAACAGCGAAAAGGATAAATACGATAATTGACGTGATTCTCATGGAATTCTCCTTGACAATATAAGAACATTATTTCAACCAAAAGTAAATGCAAATTTAATACTACATGAACCACCATTTTTTTAAAGAAGGGGCCAACTGGCCGACAAGAATCAGGGTCAGGTCTTTACATTGTCAATAATGCGCGTGTGAAGATCATAGAACGCGATCTTGCATCAGAAGAAAATGCCACCATAGTCTGATTCGATCAGCCCCGGCGCCCGGGCGTGTCTGATTCCTGGTTAGACGGGTGATATTTTGTATTTGACATTTATTCAAAAATTATGTTTATACTGGGCCGCGAATTCCGACAGATAAATTTCACGACCTGAACACGGACCTTCTTAGAGGCCGGGCGCTCCTCACAGGATCGATAGGGCCTCCTGTGGATTGCAACCGGGCAGCGCTTGAGGCTTCTCTTTGAGGAGCATAACCATGCGCCGTCCATCGCGGTTTGGCCATCGGGTTGTCTATTATAGAAGCCTTCTTCTGAGCCGAGTCTCGGGGGAAGGCTTTTGTGTTTTTATCACCGGGTTCGTTTTAACCCTTGGGATGTCCCTTCCTTCCTCATTCGGCCTGGAGACCGCGGCGGATCTCGTGTTGGGCCAGGTTGATTTTACGCGGAATGGGACCAACGGCGGGTTTGGCTCCACCAATCGCATCGGTCTCAATGTGCCGTTTGCGGTGGTCCTTGATCGAAGCGTCGTTCCCAACCGGGTTTATGTTTCCGATTACAATAACAACCGGGTGCTGGGGTGGGGGAATATCTCCGCCTTAAGGAACGGGGCGCCCGCGGATCTGGTCATCGGCCAGCCCAATTTCTCCACGGGGAGTTGCAACACAGGGGGGATCAACGCGGGCACGCTTTGCGTCCCAATGGGATTGGCCGTGGATGGAGCGGGGAACCTTTATGTGGCAGATCGGGGGAACTCCCGCATATTAGTGTATTTCACTCCGTTTTCTAGCGATGGAATTGCAGATAGGGTGTTGGGGCAGACCAATTTTACTTCGGGGGGCTGCAGCAATCCAAGCTCTTCATCGGCCGCCGCCGGCAGTCTTTGCGCTCCGGTGGGTGTCGCGGTGGATAGTTCGGGCAATGTATACGCAGCCGATATGGGCAACAATCGGGCCTTGGAATTCGACACACCCCTCGGCACCGATGCCATCGCCGACCGTGTCTTCGGACAATCAAATTTTACCGGAAGGGCAGCGGGGCCGGGTCCCGTAGGTCTTAACCAACCTTATGCCGTAGAGGTGGACGGGACGGGCAATGTATTTGCGGCCGATTTTGGGAACAACCGGGTATTGGAATACAACACGCCTCTGTCCTCGGACAGTTACGCGGACCGCGTCTTCGGGCAGCCTAATTTCACCTCGACATCGGAGAACACGGGGGGAGTGAGCGCCGGAAGTCTGCGAAATCCATCGGGTGTAACGGTGGAC
>DATKAN010000001.1 GCA_035498035.1 Nitrospiria bacterium | reverse complement strand
TTCGTGCAAATCAATGCCCGATCTTGACGATCCCAACTTTATTGACGCCGCTGCAGGCGATGTAGAGATCGCCTTCTAAGGTTGACACCATATTCCGCACCACGCCTCCGCCGGAGGGTATCGGCCAGGTGGCGAACGTTTTGGTGTTTGGATCAAACCGCACAATGGTATTGGGTGTTAGTCCGGATTCGCTGTACCAGACCACTCCGTCGGGCGTTATGGCGATGCCGTAGGGTCGCGATTCTACCCCGCCTGGCGATAACCACTCCTCAACCTTCCTTGTGACTGGATCCAATAGCCCCAAATATCCACGGGCAAAGTCCGTATAGTAGATCTTATCACTTGAAGCGATGGCGAGCCGTCTAGGCCTTGCGTTTTGAGGAAGCGGGTATTCCATAATTTCCATTGAGCTCGGATCGATGCTCGCAAGCTTGTTCGTCCCGAACTCGCAGAAGAAAGGGATCCCCTTAGAATTTACCGCAATGCCATAAGGTACAGAATGGGTGGTAATTGATTTCTTCAGGGTGATGGCACCCGTCTGAGGATCCAACCTGCCCACAAAATTTCCCTCTTGGACGGTAAACCATAGAATTCCTTTCTGATCGAAAACTGGAGTGTGTGGACCTTGGGCTGCTCGGTCGGTTATCGGATATTCGATTACTTTGCCAGTCCTCGGATCCAGTCTACCGAGGTATCCCTTGTAATTGGCAGTAAACCAGATGTTTCCTTCCTTGTCTGCCACTAACCCGTGTGGTCCTGAGTCGGGGGTTTTTAGAGGAAATTCCCTCATTTGCCCTGTTCTAGGGTCAACCCTTCCAAGAGTGTTCGATCTTATCCCCGTGTACCATAAGGAACCGTCCGGAGCTACCGCCGGGTCGTGTGGCCGCGAGTTTGCCGTCGGAACATCCCATTCCTGTATCCTTATGCTTAAAGTTGTCAGGCCCATGGCTGCGACTGAAAACAAACCCGATGCGGTCGTAAGAATGAAGAATGCCAATAACCACTTATGTTTCACTTTCTTGGTCCATCCTTTCGAAATACTCAACCTAAAAATGTTGTCGAATTGTGGAATTGTCAAGAAAGGAAGGGGGTCCTTTCAATCCGGAATGATGACTGATTGTGATGAATGATTGTACAAAGAAGCGGATCGCCTGGATTTACGAGTGTTCGAAAGAAATCTTTGGCCGTAAACAGGGGACGATTTGTAGATTTTCTTGGGGTAGGTTAGGTTTATTTGAGATAGTGATGGCGCCTCTTACAGAAAGCTCGAGCAAATTCAGGAACAGAAGAATAATTCGATTTTGTAATGCACGTTTGCATGAAGTCCCACGTTCCGAATGCATAAGTTAGTGCGGGAAGATTGAAGAGATTTCTTCGACCTGATTTGCACCCGGGCTCTTTCCCCGGGCATGTCCAGGTACAGTTGGAAGATGAAAGGAGGCCAGAATGAGCCTGACGCCTTTGCAGGGAAAAGTCGGGGTTGTTACAGGAGGTGGACAGGGGATAGGGAGGGGGATTGCAAAGCGACTCCTGGAAGAGGGGATGTCTGTCGTGATCGGGGAGATTGATGAAGAAGCTGGGCAGGAGGCGGAATCCAGGCTAAGACACCTGGGTCCCGTCCTCTTTACTCGAACCGATGTTACAGATGAAGAGTCGGTCAAGAATTGTGCGGCCTTGGTCATCCGGGAGTTTGGACGACTGGACGCTCTTGTCAGCAATGCAGGGATTTCCCACGCCGTACAGGGACCGATTGAAAAGTTGAAGGTCAAGGACTGGGATCGTATGATCTCAACTCACCTCACGGGTTGCTTTCTCTGTGCCAAACATGCTTCTCCTCATCTGCGCAAGGCGCGCGGCTCTATGGTCAATATCGCCTCGACACGTGCGTTTCAGTCCGAGGCGAATACAGAGGCCTACGCAGCAGCAAAAGGAGGTATGGTTGCTCTTACCCATGCCCTGGCAATCAGCCTCGGTCCGGATGTCAGGGTGAACTGTATTGCCCCTGGTTGGATTGATGTGCGGGCCTGGAAAAAAGGGGAGGGTGATCCTTTGCCCGATCTGCGTCCGATCGACCGTGCACAACACCCCGTAGGCCGGGTTGGAAAACCAGAAGATGTCGCGGCACTCGCAGCCTTTCTGCTGTCGGAGGAGGCGGGGTTTATAACGGGCCAGGTATTTATTGCGGATGGTGGAATGACGCGCAAAATGATCTACGTCGAGTAAACCAAGATGGGATATCTCTCTTCTTGCCGCATAAATGGCATCTGTCCGAGGACACAACACTTCCGAACGGAGAGATTTGACTTGACAAGAGATTGTATACAGTATACATTTTGAATGGTCTTTTTGGTTTTAAAGTTCTTGGATAATCCCTTTAAATCATTATATATATTACAAACCCTCAGTTCATATCCGAGAAAGTGCTCAACACATTGAAAGAGACGGGAGGAATCACCGGGAGGAACGTATGAGGCTGCCGCCGTTTCAGTACCTTGAACCCGCGGATATGGAAGAAGCGCTTTCGCTGATCAGCACCCACAAAGAAAGGGTGAGGATCATGGCGGGTGGGACCGATCTTGTGAACCGTATGAGGTTGAGGCTGATCGAGCCCGCCTTCGTGATGGACATCGGAAAACTTCGGAACCTGGAGGGCATCGACGCGGGCGATACTGAAACGGTCATCGGGGCCAATACACGGCTAAAAGAGATTGCCGGTGCACCGTTCATCAATAAAAGATTGACGGCGATCGCGGAAGCCGCCTTCCAGGTGGCGTCACCGACGATTACCCACATGGCGACGGTAGGCGGCAACCTCCTCCAGAACACGCGATGCATCTACTATGACCAGTCCGGGATGGTGCTCGACGGGCTCGAACCCTGCTACAAGAGAGGCGGAACCGTATGTCTCGCCGTCAAGGGCAGTAAACGCTGCTACAGTGTCTACCAGGGGGACCTGGCGCCCGCGCTCCTCGCGTTCGATGCGCGGTGTGTCCTTGAGAAGAAGGGCTCAACACGGACAGTCTCTCTCATAGAGCTTTTTACCGGCAACGGAATAAACCCCTTCACCGTCGGGCCCGATGAATTGCTTACGAAGATCATCCTTCCTAAACCCAAGGGCATTTACAGCTCCGCCTATCGAAAGCTGCGACTCCGGGGAAGCGTGGACTATCCTCTCGCGTCCGCCGCGGCCTTGGTCTCTGTCGCGGACGATCGAAAGACCACGACGTGCCGTGTCGTCGTTGGCGCCGCTGGAGCTGCTCCGAAGGTGATCGACCGGGTGCCATGGGAAGCCGATTTCGACGGCATTGCTCAGAAGGCGTACGATCATGCCGAAGGGGTTGATAATCTCCAAATGCCCGGTGCCTACCGGAGGAAGATGGCAAGCGTCCTCGCCAAACGGGCAGTCCAAGCGGCCTTTGACGGGATCAAGGAGGGGATGTGACATGAATGAGATGAAGAAAACAGCCATCACCCTGAATGTCAACCGGGAGAGTTACGATCTGGTGTCCTATCCAAACCGGACGCTGCTCGAAGTGCTCCGTGACGATCTCCGCCTCACCGGGGCGAAAGAGGGTTGTGGCGAAGGGGTGTGCGGCGCCTGCACGGTCCTGATTGACGGCACGCCGGTTCGCTCCTGTCTCACGCTTGCTGTCGCCGTGCAGGGCAAAGAGATCACGACCATTGAAGGACTCAGCCTGGGTGAAAAACTCCACCCTGTCCAGGAAGCCTTCATCAACCACCACGCGATCCAGTGCGGGTTCTGCAGTCCCGGCATGATCCTGACCTCTTACGCGCTCCTTGCGGAAAATCCAAATCCCACCGAGAAGGAAATACGCCGCGTCCTCTCCGGGAACACATGCCGCTGCACGGGCTACGCGAAAATTGTCGAAGCAGTAAAATCACTCGCCGAGGAGGGGAAATAGGCCATGGAAAAATTCTCCTACATCGGAAAAGACATGAAACGAATCGACGCGGCCTGTAAAGCAACGGGTGAAGCCCTCTTCGCGGCAGACCTTGCACTCCCCCGGATGCTCGTGGGGAAGGTGCTCCGGTCACCCCATGCCCACGCGCGGATTGTGGAGATCGACCCCTCGAAGGCGGAAAAACTCCCCGGCGTCAAGGCCGTCGTCACCGCCAAGGATACCTGCGGCGACAAGTGGGGTGTTTTTAGATACACCCAGGACCAGCAATTTCTGCCTACCGAGAAGGTTCGTTATGTGGGCGAAGAGGTCGCCGCGGTGGCCGCCATCGATGAAGATACGGCACTGGAAGCACTGTCGCTGATCGACGTCACGTACGAAGTTCTCCCGGCAGTCTATTCCATCGAGGAGGCGCTGGCGCCCGGCGCGCCTCAGCTTCACGATGTCTATCCCAACAACGTTAATGTCCACGTCGTCATTGACGTGGGAGATGTTGAAAAAGGTTTCGCCGAATCTTATCTCATCAGGGAAGATACCTTTACCGCGCCGGAGGATTCCTATTTTCAGGGGGAACCCTACGCGGTGGCGGCCCAGTTCGACCACGCGGGAAACCTTGAAATTTGGATGCCCAACGCCGGGCCCCATCTGAAAGCGAAACCCCTCTCGAATGTGCTCAAGATCCCTCTCAACAAGGTCAGGGTGCGCAAGATCACGATCGGCGGCGCCTTCGGAGGCCGATCTGAAATATCCCCCGCCGACGTCATCTGTGCGTTTCTCGCGAAGAAGGCGCAACGGCCCGTAAAGATCGTCTACACACGGGAAGAAAACACCGTCTGCACCCGACAGGCCCACTCGATGATCACCAAGATAAAAACTGGCGTCGACAAAGCGGGCAGGGTCGTGGCCCGTGACATTACCTGTCACATGGACGGCGGTGCCTACAGCTCCACGGGCCCCATCGCGACCTCCGTTCCTTTCCTCTGCATGGAGCAGGCGTACCGGATGGAGAATGTCCGCTATAACGGCTACCGGATCCTTACAAACAAGCCCATCCGGGGGATGTTCCGCACCCACGGAAGGGGCTTTGCCTGCGGCGTTGACATTCAGCTCGACATGATTGGCGAAGCATTGGGAATCGACCCGCTGACGATGCGGCTTCGCAACGCCCGGCAGGCCGGGGACACCACACCGACGAAATCC